>NZ_MAFX01000043.1:0-8323 GCF_001683555.1 Methanohalophilus sp. DAL1
GGCGTGGGAGGTATATCAAGTTTCATTTCCAGTCCGGCGCCTCGCCACTTCTAAGCAGCAGGAAATCGATCTCTGAGTGAGTCATTCCTTTTCTTTTGGCTTTCCTTTTTATGGATTTGACATATTTCTCTTCATTCTCAGGAAATAACAGATCCATCCCCTCTGTGGCTTTAATGGCTAAAATCACACTGGGGACTTCCTTTTATGAAAAATGAATCAGTGAAAGTTAGAGGAATCTGCAGAGCCCTTATCGCAGTATCTTTTCTGCCCATCCTTCTTAAAATAATAGTTACCCCGGAAGATTGTAGAAGGCAAAGTCGCCATTCTACAACCCCAAAATTCTGTTTTTGTGGCAGTTCTAATCAATTTCTCAAAAATCTTACTGAACAATGTATGTAACCCGGACTGACATTGAAACCCTGGACTCACCCGGCTCAATTGGTGTTGGCGCCGGTACGGCAGGACCCATTGCCAAACTTTCCTCATAATATGTTCTTGGCTGAGTACCATCGGATATCGATGATGACTTTACACCTACAATCTCCACACCCAGGTTTTCAGCCAGTACTTCGGCCTTTGATGACGCGTCGGCCACAGCTTCGGTGATCAGGTCCTCATGCAATTCTTTCTGTTTTTCATCAGAAACACTAAAAGAAATTCCTCCGATCTGATTTGCTCCTGCAGATGCAGACCTGTCAATCATCTCCCCGAGAATATCGAGATTTGTAGTGGTAATCTGCACACTATTGGAAGCCGAATACCCTTCAATTGTTCGTGTCCCTTCTTCATAATTGTATTCAGGTCTCACAGAAACACGTGATGTCCGGATATCTTCCTTCTCCAGGCCAAGGTCCTTAAGTTCCTCGATAACCGCATTCATAATAGCTGCATTCTCCTGACTCGCTTCTTCTGCAGTAGGGGCCATGACCTCTGCACCAATGTTCAGGGTTGCAGTGTCGGGCACAACCATCATTTCCGCATTTCCATTCATCTGCAGAGTATTTTCTGAATCACTGTCAGATCCACCCACCGATTCTGCATACAACGTAGCTGCCATTAGCACCAGAACTACTGAAAGTGCAATGATTACGTAATATGACTTATCTTTATTATTTTCCTGAGCCATTTTATCTTCTCCTTTATTCATATACTAGATGTACCGCTAGGTATTAAAAAATTGTCTAAGGTTCGAATTCGTTCGAAGTTACCTCAAAAAAGACTGGCAGAGAAAACCCCTTCTCTGTTCAGGTATTTCAAATTCAATTCTTATGTTAAAGGATAGTCTGCAACGTCTGCTGACACACTCCCCCCAAACGTTAGTTGTGCAAATCTGTCAGGTTGTTAACATTCTAAATTTACAAAATAACTATAAATTTACCTTTTTATCTTCCAATGACAGGAGATATTCCAATGATGGATAACAAGGATGAACTGATTTATCTTCTACATGATACCCGCTTAAACACTGTTTTATCCTGGGCTATCGTACTGGTACTTATATTCCTGGCAACCGTGAATTTTTTTGAAGGACGTTATACATGGACAATTCTGATCATCTTTATAGTAATTATCGTTATTTTGCCAGGATTATTTTTCTGTAAACCATCTGTAATGCCATACTGGTTACTATTGCTCCTGGTACTGATCCCTATTGTTGGAAATACAACAGCCTATTATTTTTTCCTTACACGGATTCCTGTGTATATTTCGGTCGCTACGCTCTCCCTTTTAATTGTGGCTGAAATAAACTGGTTTACTTCAGTGCGAATGAATCCTAAGTTTGCAATTTACCTTGTGATAATTACGACACTTGCTGTAACCGGTATGTGGCATTTCATGAGATGGGCGCTGGACGTAATGATTGGAACTACATTTCTCCTTGATGGCCGCTCGGTGGATGTGATCAATACTGCAGTAATGTATGAATTCATTTATGCACTGATTGCTGGTATTGTTGCAGGCGTTTTGTTTGGATGGTATTTCAAAACCATGATAGGAAAAGGCACTTCCAGCATCATATTTCCAGATGGGGGTATGGATGTATCCCAGAAATACATCCATTCAGAACCGCCGAAGGTTATTAGAAAGCGGTTGGGTTTATCTGTCCAGAAACAAAAGAATATAACAAGATTTTTACAGGCATGTCTTGTAATACTATTAATACTTGGTGTTCTCTCAAGGGATCTGCATATATTGCTACGTGCATTTTTAGCACTGATAATTACTTTTGTGCCTGCATTTATGAGACAGAGATATAATCTTCATCTTGATCCGTCATTAGCTTTGTGGATAACTATTGCAGTATTCCTTGATGCTCTTGGTACATTTTGGTTATATGATAACCTTGCCAGATGGGATAATCTGACCCATGCCGTATCTTCAAGTACAATTGCGGCTGCAGGATATGTAATTGTAAGGGCTATTGATATTTATGATCCGGAAATCCATATGCCTCCGGGAACGATGTTTGTATTCATTCCCCTGTTTATCCTTTCAACAGGTGTAATATGGGAGATTTTGGAATTCATAACTGATGAATTGGCATTGATGCTTGAAATAGGCGCTTTTCTTGCCCAGCATGGTATTCACGATACAATGGGGGATATGCTATTCAATTTGATAGGAGCAATTGTAGTGGCTTTCTGGGGCACCGTCTATCTAAATAGCCTCTCATATAAAATCGCAGAAATCTTTGAGGAGAGATTTGATAGCAATAAACAATAATTTATCATTAGCACTCCTTCCTCGATTATTTAAAAATAGAAAGGAGATCTTAGATCAAAATTTGAATTAAGATCTCACTCAGTTGATTCCGGTTCACTGATTTCAGGCTCATCAATCTTTTTGGGATCCCGTACATCCTGGCCGGTTTTTCCCATGTACAGGAAAGTCCACCACAAAGTGAATACTGCAGGTATTACCACAATACTCAGCACAGTGCTTATGATACTCCATATAATTGAAAGATACTCAAATGAGGCAAACAATGTACCAAGAGAATTGAGTGCAACAACCACCACAATGGTAAGTAACCACAATATCACAACAGCGGCCTTGTTATTAAGAAAGAACCTGTACCCGGTCTTTAGAGCCTGAATCGGTCCGAGATCGTTAACAACAAGTGCGTAGTAGGATACTGCTAATATGATACTTACTGCAATACCATAAATAATCCATAGCAAAAATCCAGCACCCAGTACTAACAGATTTTGCATTATCGCATCAATATTGGTGAGGTCGCCCACCTGTAAAATACCGGGTATGACAAATACAACGCCTGCCAGCATTATCAGATAAAACAATATCTGGAACAGGAATAAATTGAAAAAATGTTTCTTGCCGGAGTTGATCATCTCTTCATAACTGGTCCTGCCAGTTAGTGCTACATCTTTTGCCATGCCTACCGCACCGGCTGTAAAAAACACTTCTATTAAAGAGCTGATTATCAGCAATATCGCAAATCCTCCACCTAAGTACACAATATGTGGAGTGATTGCTTCAATAATATCGTCCATGACAGGGTCGGCCATCAGTGGCGCTACAGATGGTACTACTGCTGCTATAAACAAAAACATGTAAGCTATCCAGATAATACCTATTATGATAACAGAAAGAATGAACGGAACTGATATCTTCAAATTCTTCGTCCAGGCAGTAAAGCCCCGGTTTAATACTTCTTCTATTGTTATTGGCATCTGATCCCCCCTCTTTGCAATCAAACATATAGGGTTGTGCAGGTATACATATTCATCGGGTGCTAATATGATTCATCTCTTTTGAAACAGAAGACTCCTTCCGTAAGGGGGTAGTTGACATAAATCGGCTCATGAATGAAAACAGTCACACTTATATAACATAACTAATATTTTTGTGTCATCATTAAGTGAAAGGGACCGGGCTAAAAACATCATTGTACCCCCAATACACCACAATCCCCCTCTATATTCTCCGGTCCCATATCCTCTCTAATATCAGGTGTATGTTTATTACTGTGGTAGGTTTTCTACAGAGCGATTAGTCTGTAACATATCCTCCAGACCAATCAGAATCACTCCATCTTTCTCTGCGACCTCCTCCATCCGTGGAGTAAAACCTGCCCGGCTTATCAGGGCGAAATGTTCCTGCTTTCAGGATACCAGTCCACAAACCCGCCCTTTTCCTTCAGTGAATAATACACATCCGGTCCAACCTTTTGCACTTTCATTATTTGAGATGTTGTAAGTCTTTTTCTCGAAAGAGGTATATACTATCTTACTTGTAAGACATATGGGTATTTTATGACTTTAATAGATGTAAAAAGTGTGACTGTCAGCAAAAAAGGGCAAATTACAATTCCCGGTGCATACAGAAATTCCGGCATGAAGATAGGCGACAAAGCAGCCGTTTTTGTGTATGATGACCACATTGAGATTCGACCTTTGTCTTTCATCGAAGAAGGATTAAGTTGTGCTATCGCTTCCCAGGAATCCCTTTCAAAAGAATGGGACACTCCTGAAGAAGATGCTGCCTGGGATCATTTGAAAGACTATCTGGGGAAGTAATCGATGATTTATAAAGGAAGCATAGTTATCATTCCTTTCCCTTTTACAGACAACAATAATACCAAACTCAGGCCGGCGATCGCTGTTTCTGATCAGATGAGGCGGGACGTGATACTGTGCCAGATTACATCCAGAAAACCTGCAGACAATTGTGCTGTCTATGTTTCAGATAGCGATTTATTTGAAGGCTCACTTCGCCAGGGTAGCTGGGTTCGGGTGAACAAAATATTCACAATGGACTCCAGCAATGTCCTTAAAATAATTGGAAATGTTCATTTGTACAAACAAAAAGAAATTCAGAATGATTTATTGAAACTTTTCCTGTAAGTCTTTATCTTCCAGACCAATCAGAATCACTCTTTCTCCCTCTGTGACTTCCCGCATCCGGGGAGTAAAAACGGCCCAATCAACAAATTTACGGAACATGTTTCTTATGATTGTGTTTCGTATATTGATAATGGTACTGATGGTGAACCCCTCCCTTACGAAAGGGGCTTCCTGTTTCTTCTCTTTTCCTAACGGACACAGGTCCACAGGCATCCGGATAAACTGTCATATTTGCTGTAGCACTGACCGCGGGTGCAGTGCTAATTATAAAAAGGAAGGGGTGAAGCATTCCAAACGCGGAAACACTTACACATCATTAGCAATAATTTTATTCGCATACTCTGAAGCCACAGGAAGCCTTACTAAATTCCCGGTATAGGTCATGTATATCAGATATCCCCACAATACTATACTGACCAAACCTATCAGGGAAGATATCACTCCTCCTAGAACCGGGACCATTGACACTATGATGTTCAGTATGGAAAGACCACCAAAGACAACGATCGACTGTGCTGCATTGAATCTCACAGATTTGTTCTCTTTCTCGATTAAAAGAAAAATAATGCCGGTAATAAAACCCAGGAGATAGGTCAAAACACCAGCGATATTTTCCTCAAGCCCAATACGTGTTTCACTCATTTTAAGCTGTCCTTGTTTCCACGTAGATTAAAATTTCATCCATATCATCATAATCCGAACTGGGTTGCGTACCAATTTCTAAAGTTTTACTGTCTTTGGTGGCTGTCACATATATCCTGACATCCCCTTTTTCAGTTAACATTTGGGATTGAATATTTTCCCATCCCTGTGCCTCCAGCTCATTTTCGTAGAAAATTTTGACATCTTCGGGATTATCAGAAGTTAAATATTGCACTTTTTCCTGAGTAACATCTGAACCTGTCGTGAGTGAAGTATAGTCTGTCCTTACAGAGTCGGGATACCTGGGTGCATCTGCAAAGTCCTGGCCATCTACATCCGTGGTAGGGGGAGCATCAGGTTCTTCTTCAGCAACCTGGGAACTTGTCTCATCATTGTTCATGTCGGCGACGTTAACTCCTTTTCTTGGACCGGTAATTACTGTAGCAGTCGTGATATTACCATTAACAGCTGTATTTATGCCCATAATTCTATCGTCTTTTTCAAGAGCAACTCCTACTTTATATCCTGCAAAATCTCCTTCCCAGTCAGCTATAACTTCCCAGCCTTCACTTTCTGCCGTTTGTTGCAGGTCATTTAAAACCTGAGAAGAATCCTGTGTCTCTATTTCATACTGGGTCAATGAAATGTTATCTCCCAGATTAATACTTCTAGTTTCTTCATATTCAGAGGGTATATCATCAACACCCGGGTCTCCGCTTGAACAACCACTTAATGCCATTGCGCCAATTATCATCAGAAGAACAAATAGGTACATTTTATTCGATGCCATTTTCTTACACCCCATTTTATAAATTCATCTTTTGGGTTTTGGCTGTAAATGTTGTGGAAATAATGGAGGGCTGAGGTGGAATGTACATTGAACACAAAAAAAACGGTATTTCAGGTATATCCTGGAATCTCAGGGGTTCTTGTCAGCCGGCTGGACCAATGTTAATTGACATTCAAGTCCCTTTCATTAGGGTGTAGTTGACTCTTTGTGAGATATCACAGCAGTAACTTAGCATGATACAAAAATATCCGCACATCTGAACGGATTTCAGGCAGCCACAGCCATCGTGCCAGAACTTGTAGATGGCAACTTCATCTCATTTGCCCCGGTAATCGATAATTTTAATGGCAATTCGTGATTTCGTTTAGAAACTTCCAATAATAGTTTAATATTGATAGATTCTTCTGAAACCTTGATATCTGCCTTGATCTGCTTAAGATTCTTCATGTCATATTTGGAAATTCCAAATCTTTTGGCTGCATCAAGTATTTCAATCCCGACAATCGAATTGTCCATTCCAACATCCAATAAAACACCATCAATTTCTATAGAAGACTTGTATTGGACTCCTTTTGAAAATACAAAAAAACTATCGTTGAGTGAGTCATAATCCCAGTAGTCGCTCTTACTATTGATATTAATCACTTTTTTCATCTTCTCTCACTCTTCTGTTTGCACGCTGTTTGTATGAAGTTACCAATGAAATCTCAAATGGATTTAATCGTTTAATGGATAAAACAATGATTAAGTCGTATACAACATCTATCGTATAATGTACTTTAAATTTTCCCTCATCCTGGATTATGATGCCTACCGGTGTCTGATTTGCTATTACATCATATATATCTTCAATTTCACTAAAATAATAACTTAATCGTGCTTCCCACCGTTTAATAAAATGAGCAGTATAATGCAGTCGGGATTTGTCAATGTTTGCTAAACATTCTATGAAAGTATAGAGGTCCATTTGTGGCACGTATCTCCTCGCAATTATTTTCTACTTCCACACAATACAGATGCTGTTTGTCCGGACAGTAAATATTCAGATAGCTTTTCAGTCTCTGTACGATATCACAGCAATACTGGATTTTAAAACAAATGTTCTCTTCAATTCAGTTAAATCAAGCATTATGGGTAAATTTGTTCACACGTTATTTATATTACGTGAATGAAAATGGACACGATATCTATCTGTATCTTGTCAGTATAATGATAATCGCCACTTAACTGCTGTAAGCAATCCTATCCAGTTTCCTGGAAACCTCCGGCGTATAGTAAACCTCCCCGCAGGTATCACACACATAGGCAGGTACTCTCAAAGAAACACGTTTCCCATCTGCTTTCTGGATTTCCACGTCGGTGTCTTTCTCAATCAATTTGCCCTGGCAGGGCAGAAATTACAACTGTCCGGTAACATATTGATTCATATCTTCTGGATAGCCCAAATAGTCTTTGTCTGGAAGGAAATTTCTGGCTAATATGTAAAGGATTGATTTCACACATTATTGTTTACACAATAATTGTTGTGGCAATAAAAAGTGAATTCATCATCAGGCAGCCAGAACCAGCTGGTAGATATAGATGCCTGCAATCCCTGATTGATAAATCCGGGCTTGTCTTCCATATACGATAAATTCCTACTATTTTATCGAATACAGTCGACAAAATATACAGACATTATCTGTATCATTTCACCCTACTGTACCATCACACAGCACCCACCAAGCAGATCATGGTCCCGAAAAATTCCGAGACAAAAACCATCGATATGGCCGGGAAACCCCATCCCATAAACGGCCAGAGCAGTATCTCAGGAGTCTGCCTACAAAAACCGACCCGGTGTTTTATCGATCAGGTCGGGCAGCAGCGTTGCGATCACCCCAAATTATCATTTAAAGACCAAAACCTAATATCAATTGGACACATCAGACTTAACAGAAAATGATACCAGAGGATACTGAAATGGATGTAAAAAAGGCCGTGATACCGGTGGCGGGGCTGGGGACCCGTTTCCTGCCGGTTA
>NZ_MAFX01000044.1:0-7940 GCF_001683555.1 Methanohalophilus sp. DAL1
CCCAGTGTGATCTGTTTCTTATCTGGCCTGTGGTCACGACTGTATCCATATTTGCCTAATGGTGATTTATCACCATGTAATACGATACTTGTCCAGTCCATGTTGATATTGGTATGTTCAAAATTATATCTTGCAAACAGTCTGTCCTGGATATCGGAAATAATCGTTTCACGATTATTTCCCAGAGTTTCAAGAACCCTGTACAGGGTTCTTTCACTGAATTCAGGAAGAGTAAAAGTGTCAAGGACTTCCTCACGATTGATCCATTCATGAGCTTTACTTATGCTGAAATTATCCGTCAGTTTGTAACTTACAAGGGCTTTGAGCAAATCGTTGATATCAATCCCATTCTTCTTGTGTTTACCAAAAACTGAAGGAAGATCGAGGATTTCGTAAAGTTGGTTTACAGCCAAGACGGTTCCGATAGGAAAGCATATATTCTTGTTAGGAATTATCTCATATGTTCTTAGTTTTGTTTGCATTTTGATCCAATACAGCAAAGCTAAGAACACTATTATTACTTTTGACTGTCAAAGTCGGGGAACAATTATTTTTCCAAAACCAGTTTTAGTAATATTTGTCTCCTGACAGGAAATGGTCTACAAGTTGTGATATGTCAACCACATTTACATTTGTGACTGCAGAAATTCCTGCGAATTATTCTTCGACAACTATAACTAATTTATGTAATTATACTTGATATAGCACGGCTTTCATCCCCTACCTTACGGAAGGGGACTTCTCGCCTGTTTAGTTAAACTTCACAAACATATTTTTGCGTCCATGGACAGGCAATAATACATCTGCCGCAGAGTGGGTGATCAAAATTTATTTTCTTGGAAGCTCTTTGACATTCCCTGTAACATTGCTGGATGTCTATGATTTCCTCCCTGTGAACAGATGGATCCCATTGTTTACCGGTGGGTGCATTCACAGGACACGTGTCGATGCATTCACTACAATTTCCACAAAGAGATTTTCCCATAGGGTTTCCTGCTTTGAGGGGAGCGCCGGTAAATACGGTATTAAGACGCAGGGCACTACCAAATTCCTTTGTTACAAGAAGGTCACATTTACCCACCCATCCAAGTCCGGCTTTTGTGGCCGTGGTTTTATGAGGGAATTCGGCTTCCAGTTTATTCTCATTAATATCCGATGTACTTGCAGTCATGGAAATAGCGTTATAGCCCATATGCTGCAATTTTTTTTCAAGCTTCATCCCAATAGACGTAAGTTTTTCATTGGCCATATTGCATTCATCAATATAGGCCTGGTGTGGACCAGAGTCAAGCTTTCTGATAACTTCCCTGTCAAGGGCGAATCCAAATACAATGGCATGTTTTAAGTCAGGATAGGGATGAGCTGGAGTATTTTCCAGATATGCTATACCCCATATCGATACATTTTCAGACAAGAAATTCGTGATGACGGATTCAACGTTTTGCATAAACAAGCTTCCTATTTTTGCAATTCACTTTGGACTATGGCTATTTAGGGAAAGTTTGGACATGCTTGCGATTAATTCTTTTGTATAAGGACTTTGAGGATTATGAAAAATCTCATTGGTATCATTTATTTCAACAAGTTTTCCGTCCTGCATGACAGCAACCCTGTCTGCGATTCTTTTGACAAGCGCCAGGTCATGGGATATAAAAAGCAATGTCATATCCATTTCTTTTTTCAGTGTTTTGAGTAATTGAAGTATCTGAGCCTGTACCGAGACATCCAGGGCCGCAGTAATTTCGTCTGCAATCAGCAAATCTGGATGAAGGGCTATTGCACGTGCTATAGCAATCCTCTGATTCTGTCCCCCACTCAACTGATGCGGGTGTCGATGCAGGTGCTCTTCAGACAGGCCTACATGATCCAGTAATTGGAATACCCTTTTCCTGACTTTATCCTCATTTTGACCTTGCAGTCTTAGAGGTTCAGCCAAGGAATCGTATATGTGATGCCTGGGATTTAAAGATGTATCCGCATTCTGGAATATCATCTGTACCTTCGTGTGGAGATAATAGAGAGTTTTCCTGTCAGGAAATGTAACATCTCTTCCTTCCAATATAATCTTTCCATTATCGGGGTTTTCCAGATTTACAATACATTTTGCAAGCGTTGTTTTCCCACAGCCACTTTCTCCTACAATGCAAAGTGTTTCATGTTTATTAATCCGAAAAGAAATATTATCAAGTACTTTGATTCTTTTTTTCCTGAAAGGGATAGTTGAGAAGGAATAACTTTTGTCAAGTGTTTTTACTTCAAGCACAGGCAAAACACCTCACATATCTCTCCCCTTCTATCTTTTCCAGCTGCGGATGCTCAGTTTTACATTTCCTGCAGGCCAATACGCAACGTGGATGGAAGCGACATCCCTGGGGTCTCTGTGTAAGCTGTGGAGTAAACCCTGGAATTGGTATCATTTCTTTTTCCGGGTGTGAGGCTAGCAATTGACTGGAATAGGGATGAAGTGGTTTTTCAAAAAAACTGTGTACAGGTGCGATTTCCACCAGTTCTCCTGCATACATTACCGCTATTTTATCGGAAAGATTGTAAGCTACATTAAGATCGTGTGTTATTAACAGGATAGAACGTTCTGCATGTAATTTGGATAACATTTCCACAATCTTTAATTTCACAGTTACATCAAGCCCATTGGTTGGCTCATCAGCTATCAAAATTTCAGGATTGGTTGCAATCCCCAGGGCAATTGCAAATCTCTGTTTCATTCCCCCACTTAACTGGTGAGGATACTGGGATAGCCTGCGCAAAGGATTCTTTATGCCTGTTTTTTTCAGAAGGGAGACTATTTTGTCCCTTGATGCGGGCTTGTTCGAATACTTGAGAGTTTCATATAACTGTCCATACATCGTGAATACCGGATCAAGGGAAGTTGAAGGATTCTGGAATACCAGGCCAATCTTATTGCCCCTGATCTTTCGCCATTCCTTTTCCTTCAATGATAGGATTTCTTCTTCCTCCATATGCACCTTTCCAGAAACCCTTGCATCACGGGGAAGCAGCCCCAACAGGGAATTTGCAAGTAATGATTTACCACAGCCAGATTCCCCAATTATTGTGAAAGTTTCCTTATCAAATATATCCATATCCACAGAATCAACAGGCATTATAAGTCCTTGGGGGGATTCAAATGTCACTTTCAGGTCCCTTATACTCAACAATCAGAATAACCTCCAGCGCTGTTTTGTATCCCTTGGATCAAAAATATCTCTCAATCCATCCCCGAGGAAATTAAAGCCCATGACAGTTATTACAATAAATATCCCGGGGAAAAACATTACATGGGGAGCAGATTGTATGAAGAGCCGGCCTTCATTGACCATCATTCCCCATTCCGGAGCAGAGGATACACCCAATCCCAAGAAACTCAATCCGGCCGCTGCGAGGATTACATTTCCCATACCAAGGGTTGAGATTACAAGCAAGGGGGATGTAATATTTGGCAAGATATGATGACGTAGTATATATGGTGCCTTAGCTCCCATCATTCTTGAGACTGCAATGTAATCCATGTTTTTCACCGCCAGAACAGAGCCGCGGCTAACTCTTGCATAAGCAGTCCATTCAACTATCGATAAAGCTATTATCAATCCGGCCATGTTGCCTTTGAATATGCCGGCAATCGCAAGAGCAATAAACATACTGGGAAATGCAAGGAAACCGTCGACAAATCTCATCACGGTTTCATCTACAATACCTCCGGCATAAGCTGACATTGAACCAATTAAAGTGCCGGCAATAAAAGATATACCTATCACAGAAGCTCCTATAAACAGGCTTATACGGGCAGCAAACAGAACCCTGCTTAAGATACATCGGCCCAGATGATCGGTCCCAAAAGGATATTCTGAAGAGGGAGATAACAATCTCTGATCAAAATTCGTTTTTTGAGGTTCATGGGGTGCCAGCCACGGAGCTGCCAGTGCAAGGAACACTACTGCACCAATGAGAATAAGGCCAATAATCATACTTCTGTTAAATATTCCCTTTATCATACCTCAACCTCGGATCAAGATAGGCATAGGAGATGTCCACTAGAAGATTGATGAGAACAAATATTCCCGCCACAAAAAGGAGAGTGCCCTGTATCATGGGATAATCCCTGCTATATATTGAATTGACCATCAGGCTCCCTATACCGGGCCATGCAAATACTGTCTCAATAATAACCGAACCGTTTAGTAGGTAGCCAAAACTCAATCCCATCATGGTAACTACCGGTATGAAAGCATTTTTCAGAGCATGCTTTCCAATGACAATATATTCCGGCAATCCCCGGGCTCTGGCTGAAAGGATGTAATCATGATCAAGCACGTCTAAAAGACTGGAACGCATCAGGCGCATGAGTACTGCTGCCGATGAAGTCCCCAGAGTTAGAGCAGGTAGTATCATGTGAGTGATATCGCCTCCATCACCATAACCTCCCACAGGCAAGATATCCAAGAAGAGAGCAAATACAAGAATCATCAGATAACCCTGCCAAAAGTTTGGGATGGATACGCCAAAAAGAGAGATAAATCTGCTCAGGTCGTCTTTCCATGTATCTTTTGCCAGTGCAGCTATTATACCTCCCGGGATGGCAATCAATAACGTGAATATCATGCTTACCAAAGCTAATTTAAAAGTTGCACCAAAGTTGTGCAGGATGGCTTTTGTCACGGGTTGATCGGTCATGTAAGAATAACCCAAATCGCCAGAAAGAACATGCATTAACCATGTCCCATATTGTATATGGAGCGGTTGATCAAAACCCATCTCTTTTCTGAACTCTTCTACAACTTGAGGATCCGCCACACCATCAGGACCTGTAAGTAATAATTCAGCAGGGTCTCCCGGAGCAATATGTATTATTGAAAAGCTTATTATTGAAACTAAGAGGAGTGTGGGAATCAGGAATATCACTCGTCTCATCAAATAAGCAAACATAATCATTTATCCTGTTTAGAGGAAGTACCGGATATCAGGAAGAATGTATCTGTATTCAGGGGTCTCAGTAGTGGGTGCATGTTTTTTAAATTATATTTATGTATCAATGGTAACGAATCGATTTGCATATCCTCAAAACCTGCTTTTTCAAAGAGTGGTCTGATACTTTCGGGTTTTACATTCGAATAAAGGGGCAGGGAAGGGTGTAGAGAGGAATAATATTGATTGAATTTGCCCTGCCGCAACACTCCTGTGGTAGGGTCCCTGTAAGTTATTCCTTGAAGTACTTTTCTGATTCCACGCTTGAGTTTTTTTACAGGTGATGGATCAAACCAGTTTCCATCAATCGCAATAATCTTTCCGCCGGGACGAAGGACGCGGTTCCATTCCTTAAGCGTATTTTTTGGGTCAGGAAGGGTCCAGAGAAGATATTTACTTACCACCACATCAAAACTTGAATCATCAAATGACAGGTTTTCTGCATCTCCTTTTTTAAACTCAATATCCAGATTGTGCCTAATAGCTTCTCTTCGGGCTTTTTCCAGCATTGACTGCGAGATATCAATAGCAGTTACCTCATGACCCATATCTGCAAGTAGAAGAGCCAAAAACCCCTTCCCTGTACCTATATCAAGTATTTTTAGCGGACCAGCCCCCAGATAGGGAGAAAGACTCTGTTTCCAGAGCTCTCTTTCTTCTTCTCCCAGGGATGTGGCGCCGTTAGTGTAACTTGTACTGCGCCAATCCCAGTATTCTTCTATTTGTTGTTTTACAGTCATTTCTGCCACCTTATTCCAATCTCACGTCTTCAGTCAGGAAGGTTATTTCATTGGGATAAATAGTGAAACCCTGAACTTCTTCTGAGGTACCCACAGTTTTGCGATAATAGAATACAAAAATTTCGGGGCACTCTTCAAATACTTCCCTTTGTACATTATTGTAGTATTCCAGACGCTTATCATTGTCCATGGTCGTACGTCCCAGTTCCAGCCATTCATCCACAGTCTCATTGGAGTAACCCGTCCAACCTGCATATTTGCTGTCTGAAGCAAAATGCTGTGACAGGAAATAATCCGGATCTCCTGTAGGTGCTACTCCCCAGGCATAAAGGCCGAGGTCATAGTTGCCGTTACTCATATCTGCACTAAGGGCTCCACTCTCAAGTATTATTGCCTCACTTTCTATTCCTATCTCCCGGAATTGAGCAGCCATTGCCTCTGCAGCAGGTTTCATCTCAGGTCTTGACGCATAGGTTTTTATGTTGAGGGAAAAGGTTTCTCCTTCATAATCAAGCATACCATCCCCATCAACATCCTCGATACCTGCCTGTGCCAGCATTTTGAGGGCTTTTTCAGGATTATGCTCATAAGGGTCAAGCTGTTCATTTGCAGACCAGCTAAACAGGGAAGGGAATACTCCGACTGCAGGTGAACCACTCACACCTTCAAGTGCAGCATCTATGACCTGCTCTCTGTCGATTGCATAGTTGATAGCCTGTCTTACATTTATATCATCCAGAGGTGCTTTTCTGGTATTTACATACATGAATCCGGTTCGCATGGTTTCTTCGTTATGTATGTTGATGTCATCCTTTGCATCCAGCCGAGCAACTTCTGCCGGAGGTATGCCATCTGCGATCTGTACGTCTCCTCCTTCGAGTTTGAGGGACCTGGTTACAGGATCGCTTACATAGTTAAACACCGCAACATCAGGTTGTGGTTGTCCTGACCAGTAATTATTATTCTTTTTGACAACCAGTTCTATTCCCGGTTTAAATGATTCAAATGCGTAAGGACCGGTGCCGGAAGGAGATGTTGCAAGATTGTTTACATTTGGATTTACGATTGAGACGATCGGGTCTGTCAGACTTGCAATAGTAGGTGCATAGGGTTTTTTTGTGGTGATCAATACTGTATAATCATCGAGAGCCTTTACATCCTCTATAAAGTCATACTGGCTACTGCGTGTATTATCAGGATCTCTTACTCGGTTTATCGAATATACGACTGCCTCTGAGGTCATGGGTGTACCATCATGGAATGTCACATTCTCCCTGAGTGTTATTCGCCAGGCAGTATCGTTTATGGCCTCATAGCCGGTTGCAAGTTCAGGTATCATTTCCATATTTTCATCATAACTGAACAGTGTTTCATATAATCCGGCTTCTCTAACATACCAGCCAACCCATCTGGAGGAAGGGTCAAGACTATCTGAAGGCCCAAACGTCTGTGCAATTTCAATTGTTTTTGCCTGAGTCTCATTTTCATTAATATTATTGTCTTCATTTTGTTGCTGATCCACACATCCAGCAATCAAAATAGAAATAATGCATAACAAAATAATCAGATAAGTGTTACTTTTTCTTAAATCTATCATCGATATCACAATTACCTCAATTTGTTTGCCGTTATATTAATATTACGAATGGATCAGTTCGTAACATCAAATGCTGCAGTATTTAACCTGGCCAACCGACTTGGTAAATACAATTCATCTTGTAGTTTAATAAAGAATAGTGGCAATAAGTGATTCGAAAATTAATTTCTTTTAATGTCTTATTGTATTGCCTCTTAATGTACCCTAGTGAATATACAACACAGGATTTCAGATAATCCTGGAAATTCAGAGATGCATAGCTGTACATTGAACCAGATGACTGTTTGATTGATATTCAAATCCTTCTTCAGGAAGAGAAAAGACAAAATTACAAATTGATTTGTAACCCAAGTTTGACAGTATCCACTCCTTGCTGAAGATACCGTCTCCTCTTTCAACCTAAAAATTTCACATTTTTGTCAGGAAAAACCATTTGACAGTATCAACAATTTCACGTCAATTTCTACGATTTCATCTTTTTTTGCCTTAAAATCAGTGTATTTATGGCATCAAAGTTAGCGTAAATGTACCTTTTTGCCTTATTTTTCATGTAATCCACGGTAACTGTCAAATTCAATAAGCTATTTTTAATGAATTTTGTAGACTTAGATTTGAGTTCATCG
>NZ_MAFX01000045.1:0-7173 GCF_001683555.1 Methanohalophilus sp. DAL1
ACCTCCCGCAACTTAAATGCTGCATCATCGGAGATGGGCCTGAAAAGGACAGGCTGTTAAAACTTTCCCGGGAACTTGAAATCGCCGGTAATGTTGAGTTTGCCGGATTCCTGGAATATGATGCCCTAATTGCCCGGATCAAATCTTCCAGAGTATTTGTCCTGCCTTCAAGCCGTGAAGGGTTTGGAATTATTGTAATAGAAGCATTCGCATGTGGGGTTCCTGTGATCAGCACAAGTTCTCCTATGAATGCAGCCAAACATTTTATAACTAATAAAAATGGATTGGTGGTTGAGAACTATCCCAGCTCCCTTGCAAAAGGAATAATGCAACTTCTCAATTACGATGAAGCGTCCCGGAAAATAATATCACAGGAAGTTGTGGAAACATCCAGATATTTCGATTGGGGATCAATTGTGACTTCCCTGCAAAACAAATACGAGACTTTTCTATGAAAATTGCAATTTTTCATGACTACATTGATGCTATTGGAGGTGGCGAAAAACTTGTCCTTACCCTTGCAAAAGGCCTGGGAGCGGACATCATTACAACGGATATAGATGCTGATTCAATAGATAAGATGGGATTTAATGATGTAAATATCATAAGTCTTGGCGAAACTGTAAAAATGGCACCCTTTAAACAGATGTCAGCATCATGGAAGTTTTCACGATGCAATTTTTCAAAAGACTATGATTTATTCATATTTTCAGGTAACTGGGCACCCTTTGCAGCCAAGAAGCATAAACCGAATATTTATTATTGCCATACTCCTGTAAGGGTTTTTTATGATCTTTATAATGTCTTTATGGATAGACAATCCACTTTAAGCATCTTACCGTTCAAAATATGGGCGACCATTCATAGATATGCTTATGAAAAGTACCTTACTCATGTTGATAAGATCATTGCAAATTCCAATAATGTAAAACAGAGAACCAGGAAGTTCCTGAACAGGGAAGCAGATGTTATTTATCCACCAATAGATGTATCCAAGTTCAAGTTTGAAAAATGTGGTGATTTCTGGCTATCTGTTAATAGGTTGTATCCCGAAAAACGGATAGAGTTACAAATTGAATCATTCAAAATGCTTCCCGGAGAGAGACTTCTAATTGTGGGAGGATTTGCTGAAGCGGACCATGCGTCAGCTTACTACAATAAAATAGTACAGGAATTACCCAAAAATGTAACACTTCTTGGAACAATACCAGAGGAAGAACTTATAAAACTCTATTCCAATTGCAAAGGTTTTCTTATCACTGCCAAAAACGAGGACTTTGGAATGACACCTGTGGAAGCCATGGCTTCCGGTAAAGCGGTTGTTGGAGTGAATGAAGGCGGATGTCTTGAAACTGTAACTGACGGAGTTACAGGTTATCTGGTTCCTCCTGAGTGCCGAAAGATAGTAGAAGCTATAAATATTATTTCTTCAGACCCATTAAAATATAAAGAAGAATGTATTAAGAAAGCTCAAAATTTTAGTACCGATAACTTTTTGAAAGAGATGAGAAAGCAAATCAAATCGCATTACCCTATTAATATGAATTCAAAAAGAGCATGATTAGTATTATAATAGTCAATTACAACGGCAAGCATTTCCTAGAAAACTGCCTGTACTCTATCTCTAATCAGACTTACAAATATTTTGAGGTAATACTGGTAGATAATGCATCTTCTGATGGAAGTGCAGCTTACATAAAGCACTACTACCCATGGGTCAGACTGATACAAAGGGATTTCAATTCCGGTTTTGCAGGAGGTGTAAATCAGGGTATCAAAAAGGCAAAGGGAAAGTATATCCTTACACTTAACAACGATACAACCTTACATCCCCAATTCCTTGAAAAGATGTTGGAATGTATTGAATCAGATGAAAAAGTAGGGTTCTGTGCATCTAAAATGGTTTATCCCGATGGCAGAATCAATTCCACAGGAATCTGTGTTTCCAGAAGTGGAGCTGCATGGGACAGAGGAATGATGGAACACGATGATGGCAAATATGATGAAATGAAAGAAGTATTCGGACCTTGCGCAGGTGCTGCTTTGTATAGAAAAGAAATGTTGGACGAAATTGGTTTTTTTGATACGGATTTCTTTCTCTATTTCGAGGACGTGGATATCGCATTTCGGGCCCGACTTGCCGGATGGAGATGTCTGTATACACCATATGCAAGAGCAACTCATTTACATGGAGGAACTGCGGGTATTGGATCTGATGTAGCCATATATTATGGAAACAGGAATACCCTGTGGTGTGCAATTAAGAATTTTCCATTGAAATTGCTTGTGATTTCCTTACCCTGGATAGTTGGAAGGAATATTGCAATCATTCCTTATTATTCAGTTAAGGGAAAGGGTAGAATAATATTAAAAGCAAAGGCCTCTGCATTGAAAGGTTTATTTAAGACTATTAAAAAAAGGCAACGTTATGATGCCCGGAATTGTCGTAATCTAGAAAGATTCATTAATAAGTGGTGCAGGGTAAAATCCACATAATAGTGAGATAAATGTAAAATAATAAATACGCAACCAGGAAGGTCATACCCAAAAAATAGTTTCCAAATATTATACCAGAAAATACATATATAGAGAATACAGTAAGAACATCCTGATATGTACTCACATTATACAATAGTATGCATGCATGTTTTTTGAAGTTTGGTAGTAGACTCAAAGATATATGAAAGGGTTATGATAAATGAAATGTTCCAAAATGCTGGTTACTGGTGGTTGTGGATTCATAGGCAGTAACTTTATACGTTACATACTGGAAAAATGGCCAGAATGCAAAATCATAAACCTGGATAAACTTACTTACGCAGGAAATCCGGATAATTTGAAAGACCTGGAGTCAAACCATAACTATGATTTTATCCAGGGAGATATCTGTCAATATGAACTTGTCAATGAATTAATGTCATCCGTTGATCAGGTTGTACATTTTGCTGCCGAGAGTCATGTAGATCGCTCTATAGAGGATGGCGATGTTTTCGTTAAGACGAATGTGTTGGGTACTCATACGCTCCTGCGATGTGCACTGGAGAATAAGATAGATCGATTTATTCATGTTTCAACCGATGAGGTCTATGGAAGTATAAAAGAAGGGTCTTTCACAGAAACCGATATACTCAAACCTTCCAGCCCTTATTCTTCATCCAAAGCAAGTTCCGACCTTCTAGCTTTATCCTATTATACAACTTATGGATTACCTGTGATCGTTACACGATGTACCAATAATTTTGGACCTTATCAATATCCCGAAAAATTGATTCCTCTTTTTATTACCAACCTTATGGACGACAAAAAAGTTCCAATATATGGCACAGGGTTGAACGTAAGGGACTGGATATATGTGGAAGATCACTGCGCAGGCATTGATTTTGTAAGACAGTGGGGGAAAGAAGGGGAGATATATAATATTGGTGGTGGAAGTGAACTCACCAACCTGGATATTACATATCGGATATTGGAAGCCCTTGGCAAGGATGAGTCTATGGTCCAATATGTAGAGGACAGGAGGGGGCACGATTACCGTTATTCACTTGATTGTACAAAACTAAAGCAACTCGGATGGCAACCAGAACATGATTTTGATTCTTCTATCAAAAAAACGATTCAATGGTATATGGATAATAGATGGTGGTGGGAGAAATTAAAACAATAATCTTCGGTGCCAATGGGATGCTGGGCAATGACCTATGCAAGTTTTTTCCTGATTCAATCAAGTTTGGCCACAAGGATGTAGACATAACTGATCTTGACAAAGTAACAGATACGCTTGCCGAAATCAGGCCGGATGTTGTGATCAATGCTGCAGCCTATACGAATGTTGATGGCTGCGAAGATGAGCAGGAGATTGCGTTTGTCACCAATGGTGAAGGCCCCGGATATCTTGCAAAGGCATGTGCAGAATCAGGTGCAGTTCTGGTACACTACAGTACAGATTATGTTTTTGACGGCTCAAAAAAGGAGTACTTCGAGTCGGATACAACAAATCCAATCAATATCTACGGTAAATCTAAATTACTCGGAGAAAAGCGTATTTCCGACCAAATGGAAGATTTCAGGATAATAAGGACTTCATGGCTCTTTGGTCTAAAGGGGAATAATTTTGTCAATACAATGCTTGAGTTGTCAGGAAAGATGGAAACCGTAAAAGTTGTCAACGATCAGTTCAGCAAACCCACATATACTTCAGACCTGGCATGTAAGACTTTAGAAATCATCGATAAAGTACCGGGGATATACCACATTACAAATGAAGGCGTGTGCTCGTGGTATGAGTTTTCTTCAGCAATTATTGATAATGTATCCCCATGTTCCAGTGCGGAATTTCCGAGAAAAGCCAGAAGACCGAAATATTCGATTCTGGCAAATTCAAAAACAAGCCCAATGAGGCACTGGAAAGAAGCCCTTAGAGATTATCTGGAGGAGCGCAAAATATGAAAGGAATTATTCTTGCAGGGGGTACAGGTTCAAGACTGTATCCTTTAACCAAAGTGACCAATAAACATCTGCTACCGATCTACGATAAACCAATGATTTGTTACCCTCTGAAACTGCTTATTGATGCAGGCATCAAAGATATTTTGATCGTCTCCGGGAGAGGGCATGCTGGCCACTTCCTTGAGCTTCTCGGATCAGGAGCAAATTTGGGTGTGAATTTTACCTATGAGATTCAGGATGAGGCCGGTGGAATTGCACAGGCCCTCAGTCTCGCAGAGGATTTTGCAGACGATGAACCCGTTACTGTAATACTAGGCGATAATGTATTTGAAGGAAGTATCAGGGAGGCAGTTGAATCATTCAATGGCGGTGCGAAGATTTTCCTGAAAGAAGTTGAATACGCCAAACGTTTCGGAGTCGCGGAGATCGACGGGGATAAAATCGTTTCGATAGAAGAGAAACCCGAAAAACCGAAATCCAATTACGCAGTTACGGGGCTTTATATCTACGATTCCCATGTATTTGATATAATCAAACAGTTGAAACCGTCCCACAGAGGGGAACTGGAGATTACTGATGTTAATAATGCGTACATCAGCAATGGAGAGATGGAATACTCAATTGTGGATGGTTACTGGACAGATGCCGGAACTATGGAATCCCTGTTTAGGGCCAATCAGCTGGTAAGAGAATCAAGAATGGGAAAATGAAAAATGTACCTGTTTGATTATAGTGAGTTGATCAAAAATCTGGTTATCAGTGACCTCAAAATAAAATACCAGAGCTCGATTCTAGGTTTTATCTGGTCAATGTTAAACCCACTTTTGATGATGCTGATTTTGTATGCTGTATTCAGCAATGTATTCAGATTTGAACAGGAACATTTCGCACTTTACCTGCTGATTGGAATCATAGCCTGGCGTTTTCTGCAGAACGGAACCATGGTTGCAATGTCATCAATTGTCGGGAAAGCAAACCTTGTAACCAAGGTATATATCCCCCGTGAGATACTTCCGTTCAGTATGACAATGTCGGCATTTATAAGCTCAATACTTGAGTTTCTAGTGCTTATTCCCCTATTGATCATATTCGGAGCAAAAGTATCAGCAACAATTTTATTGTTCCCGATATTGCATACAATCTTTTTTGTAATGGTTTATGGAATTAGTCTGATACTTTCCTCACTCTATGTGTATTTTAGAGACCTGAACCAGATATGGGACCTCCTTTTACAGATTGGCTTTTACGCTTCCCCGATCATTTATCCCCTGTCCCTTGTGCCTGAGAAATATGTAGAGTATTATATGTTGAACCCAATAACAAGACTGATGGTAATGTACAGGGATATACTGCTGTATCACACCATCCCATCAATTTCCGATTTTCTGCTTGTTACAGGGTTTGCCCTGACACTTATGATCGTCGGGTCCGGCATATTTAATAAATTGTCACGCAAGTTCGCTGAGGAGGTATGATAGTTGCTGAAACTAAAGTTAGGACCTGAATCCAGAGTAGAATCAGAGTATGCAATTGAAGTTAATAGTGTATCCAAATGTTTCAAGGTACCTCATGAGAAGAAGACAACTGTTTATGATAATATTATCGGGAAAATTACGGGTCGGTCTTACAGTTACGAAATATTTGAAGCTCTTAAAGATGTCAGTTTTAAAGTGAAAAAGGGTGAAACCTTTGGAATAATCGGGGAAAACGGTTCTGGAAAAAGTACGCTATTAAAGATACTGGCAGGTGTTCTGGTACCTGATAAAGGCTCTGTTTCAATAAATGAGAGGATTGCACCGTTTCTGGAATTGGGAGTTGGATTCCAGCCAGAGCTTACAGCGTTTGAAAATGTATACCTGTACGGAGCAATAATGGGAATGAAGCGTAAAGATATGGATATGAAAATAGATTCCATTTTTGAGTTTGCCGAACTTGAAAGATTCAAGAATTCCAAACTCAAGAATTTCTCATCAGGAATGTATGCCAGACTGGCCTTTGCAACTGCAATTTCCACTGACCCCGATGTTCTTTTGATTGATGAAGTTCTTTCAGTTGGCGATGCCGCATTCCAATCAAAATGTTATGATAAGATCAATGAGTATAAGCAAAAAAGAAAAACAATTGTATTTGTTTCACATTCATTGGGAACAATTGAAGAAATTTGTGATGAGTGTCTATTTCTGCATAAAGGGAACTTTGAATCAATTGGCGCCACTGAAGATGTTATCAGTGATTATCTTAGCTTTGTAAGTCAAAAAGAAACAGAGAGAATGCTGGATGAATACCAAAATAAACAAAAAGAAATCGAAAAAAGTGGTGGAGAAAGCTGGGGCTCCAAAGAAGTAAAAATAACAGAAATAAAATTCTATAACAATAATGGTGAAGCATATATTTTCCAGACAGGCCAGGAATTCATAGCAAAAATAAAGTATACTGCAAAAAGAAAAGTTGAATATCCGGTTTTTGGCGTTGCTATCTACAAAGGCAGTGTAAATGTTACAGGCCCAAATACTAAGCTCTGCAAAAAAGAAATAGATTTTGTCGAAGGTGATGGAGAAATTGATTTTATAATTGATGATTTACCCCTGCTGGATGGAGATTATAAGTTCTCTGCTGCCATATATGATAGTTCATGCCAACATCCATACGATCATCAGCATTGTGTGCATGAGTTCAAAGTCAAGAACGTATCAATCAAAAATCATGGGTTATTCGATATACCTGCAA
>NZ_MAFX01000046.1:0-6561 GCF_001683555.1 Methanohalophilus sp. DAL1
CAAATCTGCCGTTTTCCAGCTTGTTGGCTTCCTTTACAACCGAAGAAGCACTTTGTGTACTCAGCACACCCGGTATCGAAGACGACATCTTTTCCAGACGATCGAGCGCTTCCAGCAAAGCCCTGTCCCTTACATCACCCCCTTCCACCATAACAACGATGGCTTCCTTACTAAAAAGACTCAGGTAAAGATGATCATAATTCTGGTACAGCTGCGAATCTTTATCCACAAATGTTTCTGTACCCGATTCCATCTTGATCAGCTGAGCACCTTCAAATGAAACAAGAACAAGTAACATTGCAATTATCACAATGGCAATCGAATGATCCTCAACGAAAATACCCAGTTTCTCAAAGATGTTTTTAATAGGGAAACACTCCTTTTAATTTATAGAGATATATTTATATACGCAAATATGCTGTATATTTTGTATACGAGTACTTGACTACATATTGGGGCTGATTCATGTAATTCTTCTATATATAACTTATTCATTACCCACAAAAAAATTCATTTTTATCAATTATTTTAAGTATTTAAAGCATTGTCAGCTATTTTTCGTTCCAGATTTACTACCGAACGCATACTTTGCAGCATTTCGTCAATTTCATCCTCTTCAAGCCCTTCAAGCATGACATCGACTAATTTCTCCACACAGCCTTCAAGAACATCTATATACCTGTAACCAGAGGAGGTTAGTGAGACCCATATTTTTCTCCGATCCATAGGATCTGCTGTCCTTTTTACCAGACCCTCCTTCTCAAGAGAATCAATAATGCTTGTCACACTGCTTTTTTTCAGGTTCAGGAACCTGGCCAGGGTAGAAGGCATCATCTCCTTTTCCCGGCCGAGAATAAGGATTGCATGATTGCGATTTTTCAAATATGGTAACGGCTCGGACTTGTCATCAAAAACTTTTTCCACAGCACCATAAATAAGTTTTCTGGATAAGATATCGTATTCCAGTTTCAGTGCTGCAAGTTCTTTCATAGATGAATGAGCATCTTCCAATTAACAACAACTCCACAGCATATTTCATATTCCAAATAGTCAATTTATCGAACAAATAGGATAATGAAATATAAATTTAACCCCTGGATAATTTACAGAATAGAGAATGTCCTGGCAAGCGTAGAAAATGATGAGAAACTGTAAATGAACTGGGAGAGGGATACAAGCAGAATCCCTCCCGTTTGGAGTGAGTGCTACAAACCAATTTTAACATATATACTTGTCGCGTAGGAAGACCCTAGATTAAAATTATTTGAACTGAAAAGAAAAAAGAACTTATTGATAAGTTAAAAACCGATAATTATAAAAAATATATAAATAGTATAGATCATTGGTGCCAGCAAACTGACATCGTATAACCTGAAGAAACATTTTCTTTTTACTCGGGTATGTTCGGGATTTCCGTTAATTCACCCCGATGGTTCCTGAGAATATATTTTTCCTCATCTTTATCTACCATATAATAATCCGGCATCAAAGGAATTTTACCAACGTTGGTTGCAATTACATACATTGGCTGAGCAAGTCCTGTTGTGTGCCCACGCAGACCATCGCGTATCAATTCCGCACCTTTTTCTACCGGAGTACGGAAATGATCGATTCCCGGTGCAGGTTCACAGTAGAACAGATAATATGGCCTGATTCTTGCAGTCAATAATTTCTGATGCAAATCCCTTATGGTTTGCACATCATCATTTATGCCTTTCAGCAATACGGCCTGATTACCTACGTTAACACCTGCAGATACAAGATCATAGACCGCACGTTTTGTTTTATCAGTAATCTCTTTGGGATGATTGCACTGGGTATTCAGCCAAATTGGTACATCATGATATCCACCCAGTATCCTTTTCAGATTATCAGTAATCCTGTGAGGCAAAACTATAGGCAAACGTGAGCCAATACGAATCATCTCAACATGGGGAATATCCCGAAGACTTCCAATAATATATTCAATCTTTTCATCCGATAAAAGAAGCGGATCCCCACCAGTTATCAGAACATCCCGAACCTCAGGATGCTGGCGAATCCATTCAATACCATCGTCCACATTAAAATCCAGTTTCAGATCATGATTCACAACCAGTTCTTTCCTGAAACAATGGCGACAATAGATACCACATTTCTGGAAAACCGTAAATGCGACCCTGTCCTTATACTGCCTGGCTATACTATCAGGGCGTACTTCATCGGTGGCCCTGTTTTCTTTCCAGACAAGGTAATCTTTCATCCCATACCTGTTATGAGTTTCCTGAAGGGATGGGACAATCTGTTTCCTGATTGGACACTCCGGATCATCCTTGTCCATAAGGGAAGCAAAATAAGGTGTAGTACCCCAGTGTGTATCAAGGGTTTTTATGGCTTCCCTTTCAGATTCAGTCAGATTGATTATTTCTTCGAGCTTTTCAAGAGAGTTAATTTGATTAGTAATTTGATCTTTCCATTCTTCACTCATTATAGTGAATACTCCTTATCAAGAGATAATAGTCATAAAATATATTGTTTATGGTAGATATTTGTAAATAGAGCAAAGTTGTATTGCTCAAATCCAGACAAAAAAACACATCCAGACAAGCCCAAAAAGGTGTCTAATTAAAAACTGATTGTGTGAATGGATGGAAAAAACGCTCCATCCCTGCAACACATTAAGTGAAAATTATTTCAGATAACCTTTTTTCTGAAGCCAGGCGACTTCCTGTCTTCTGTATTTCCAGACGACATCGGCTTTTGAATCCTGAATGTCCCAAGGTACTGCAAGGACCACGTCACCTTCCCGTATTCTCATACGTCTTTTACGGGAACCGGGAATTCTTCCCATTCTTACAACACCATCCATACATTGAAGATCAAGCCTTTTGCCTCCAAGCATCCTGGTTACTGTAGCAACAATCTCATTCCTGTCCTTACGCGGAGTACGGACTTTAGTAAATTGTGCACCCTCGTTCTGCTGTTTATTCTTATTCTTTTTTTTATTATAGTTGTTATAAGCCAGATTGATACCTCATTTAGATTTTATGAAGGAATTTTATTTTAGTAATCAGAAGGCGGAATTAATACAAATTATCCCCAAAACAAAACCAATTCCTGATAATAAATTATGCAATCACAACGTTGCTCTATATGCATTCAACATATTTAAACCCAATTGAACAGAGCAAAATAAAAGTTAAAAGATATTAACTAGTTGTAATTGTAAAAGAGTAATTAAACCAATAACTATAGAACCACATTAAACGTACATTTGCAATATATTCTTTGCACTTGAAGCAGTGGTTAACAGAAAGTAAAGATTAACGTTAATCCTATTTTCCATTATCCCGTCTAATCCGACCCGATATCATACATATTGGTACATTCTAAAACCGACATCTGTTAGTAACCAGAAGTACAATATTACTTGATAGGAGGAATTCCATGAACAACGATAGGGAAATTTTCTGGGAAAAACAATCCTTTGTAGTAATAACTGACAATACTAAACCAGCAATGAAATACACTATAGATGAACTCAATAATAGAGGTAAAGAAGTGTACGTTTTTGATTTATCAGCTAACCCCGATAAAGGAGACATAAAAAGTATTGATGACATACCAGATAATGTAGAAAATGCTGTACTGGGAATCACAACCTCCGATCCAGCAGACTTTGTGCAGGCTCTCAAAAAAAAAGGATGTTCTAATTTCTGGATACACTGGCGTACCGAAACTCCAGAAATTGAGGAGATGAGGGACCCTGGTATACAGATAATCAAGGGAAAGTGCCCCATGATGTACCTGGGGAAGGATTTCAGCATCCATGGCCTGCACAGATCAATTGCTAAATTTACAGGAAAATACTGAATAAAACATAGACATTATTTCGTAATAATTACTTAAGCTATTCAGACAAAAGTCTATGCAAGGGGAATGTCAATGGATAAAGAAGACAAAACCATTATAAGAGTATCAAAAGACGGACCATACATTGTAAGCAATCTAAAAACCCTGCGTAATTCAAAAGGGGTATTCATTGAAACAAAGCCCACCATGGCAATGTGCAGATGTGGAGGGTCCGCAAGCAAGCCTTTTTGCGATGGCACACACATGAAGAACGATTTTTCAGGGGAAAAGAAAGAAGACCGCGTTCCTGACAAAATGGATACTTACAAAGGAAAATCAATCACGATCCATGACAACCGTGGTGTATGTTCCCACAGGGGTCACTGTACAGATAATTTGCCTTCGGTTTTCAGAAGAGGCGTTGAACCCTGGATAGACCCTGACGGCGCAGATCCAGAAGAGATTGCGAGGGTTATCAGGATGTGCCCATCCGGAGCATTGAGCTACACAATGGATGGACAGCTGCACAAAGATTACCCTCATGATGCGGAAGTATTCGTCGGGAAGGACAATGCCTATAATGTGGTGGGAAATATTGAACTTGAGGATACTGATGGATCTGAACCTGAGACCCAGGACCACTATTGCCTGTGCAGATGCGGGGGCTCCAAAAACAAACCATTCTGCGATGGAAGTCACCGGTACATTGAATTCGAGGATGAGAAAAACTGAAACTCCTGTACATCTGGTGAAAAAGCACAATAGAAAATCGGTTGGTCATACAGGAAAACACCGATTATTATTTCTTACTTTTTTTGGAAAACTATCATGATCGATGTGACCTAATAGTGGTTCGAGATTACCGAGAAGATAGAGAAAGGCATATGAAAAATATGTGTAAAAAGGGGTAAACCTATATACCCGAATGTCGATTTTTATTCCGGTGTCGTCTACAAATAGCTTGACACCCTCCCAAACTTGCAACGGCAGTTTTTGCCACTGGAAGGATATCGGGCTGACTTTGCACATTGTCTCGAACAATATTCAGATAACAGATTGATAAGACCACGCGCAAATTCGTTTAACGAATTTATATTTACAGGTGCCAATTATGGATAATAATTCAATTTCTTTTAAAGCAAGAGATACTCTTGATACCAGGGGTAAGAAAAGTACCATATACCGTCTGGATAAACTTGAGGAAAATGGCCTTTGCAAAATTACTTCTCTTCCCTATTCCATCCGGGTATTACTGGAAAATCTGGTAAGGAATACAGATGGCAAGGTTGTAACCGAAGAGGATGTAAAAAACCTTGCAGGCTGGAAACCCGGCAATGTACCAAAAACAGACATCCCATATATTCCTTCAAGGGTAATCCTGCAGGATTTTACAGGCGTACCTGCGGTTGTGGATATTGCCGCAATGAGGTCTGCAATGAAAAAACTTGGTGGAAATCCGGAAGAAATTAACCCTGTAATTCCTGCAGATCTTATTATAGACCACTCAGTACAGGTCGATTGTTACGGCACTTCCTATGCAAGAAACTGTAATGAGAAACATGAGTTCCAGAGAAACAGGGAACGTTACGAACTGCTGCACTGGGCACAGAATGCCTTTGACAATTTCAACGTAGTACCTCCGGGAAGCGGCATAATCCACCAGGTAAACCTTGAACACCTGGCAAATGTGGTACATCTGCGGGAAGAAAACGGCGAAACTGTCGCCTATCCCGATACTCTTGTAGGAACCGATTCCCATACAACAATGATCAATGGTCTGGGTGTCCTGGGATGGGGTGTCGGTGGGATCGAGGCCGAAGCGGTTATGCTTGGCCAGCCCTACTATATGCCAATACCTGAAGTTGTGGGTTTTGAACTAAGAGGAGAACTGAAAGAAGGAATCACAGCCACAGATCTTGTACTCACAGTAACCCAGATGCTCAGGGAACACGGTGTTGTAGGTAAATTCGTGGAATTCTATGGTCCCGGTTACAGGAAACTTTCCCTGCCTGACAGGGCAATCCTTGCCAACATGGGTCCGGAATACGGCGCAACAATGGGATTTTGCCCTGTTGACGAAGTTACACTGGATTACATGCGCATGACCGGACGCAGTGAAGAACATGTGAACATGGTTTTCCAATATTGCAAGAAGCAGGGCTTGTTTGCAGAACGTGATGCACCGGTTCCGGAATATACATCCACTCTTGGACTTGATATGGGTACGGTGCAGCCCTCCCTTGCAGGTCCGAAAAGACCACAGGACCGCATTGTGCTCAGTGATATGTCCGCAGTTTTCCACAGGACAATGAAGGATGTATACTCCCTGAAGAAGGGAACTGAAGACTTCGAGACCGATCCGGATTACAATCGCTGGCTTGAAGAGGGGGGTTATAATGTTGTGGAGAAAATCCATCCCGACCACAGCGGGATCATGAAGATCAAATGTGAAGGAGAAGAAGCCGACCTAAACCATGGTTCTGTTGCCATTGCTTCCATCACATCCTGTACCAATACCTCAAATCCTTCAGTGCTTATCGGTGCCGGACTGGTTGCGAAAAAGGCAGTTGAAAGAGGGCTTAAGGCCAAACAATTTGTGAAAACCAGTTTTGGACCCGGATCAAAAGCGGTAATGAACTATCTGGAAGCAGCCGGCCTTGTACCTTATTTGGAAGCCCTGGGATTCCACCTTGTGGGCTACGGCTGTCTCACATGTATTGGGAACAGTGG
>NZ_MAFX01000047.1:0-6546 GCF_001683555.1 Methanohalophilus sp. DAL1
TATCATGTGGCTGCCAACCCCGATGTCCGGCTGGGTGCGGAAAATACAAAGGTACACTTCGACCAGAACATTCTTACTACCTATAATCTGCTGGAGGCCATGCGTAAGAATAATGTAGAGAATATTGTTTTCACCTCTACATCCACGGTGTACGGGGAGGCAAAAGTTATTCCCACGCCCGAAGATTATGGGCCACTTGTCCCAATTTCCCTGTACGGAGCATCCAAACTTGCCGGTGAGGCGCTGATCACTTCCTATTGTCATACATTTGATATGAATTGCTGGTTATTCCGCTTTGCCAATATTATTGGAAGGTGCAGCAATCACGGTATTATCTTTGATTTTATCAACAAGCTTCGCGCTAATCCAGAATCTCTGGAGATACTGGGAGATGGCAGGCAATCTAAATCCTATTTGCACGTTTCAGAGTGTATCGATGCAATCCTTTTTGCCGTGGAAAATGCAGAAGGTGTCGATTCAAAAAACGTTAATATTTTCAATATAGGTTCGGAAGATACAATTAGTGCTACTGAGATTGGGCAATGCGTGGTAGAGGAAATGGGATTGGAAAATGTTGTATTTAATTATACAGGAGGTTCACGGGGATGGAAGGGCGATGTCCCTAAAATGCGACTTTCTGTAGAGAAACTTATAAATCTGGGCTGGAAACCGGGGATGAATTCCGGGGGAAGCGTAAGAAGGACGGTTCGGGAATTGCTTACAGCATTCAAATGATTTTTATCATATGTGCAATTATAATCCTCCATATTCCATATTTCCAATTTCTGGTGAAATAACATGAAATCCATCATTCTTGCAGGAGGCTCCGGCACTCGTCTCTGGCCGCTTAGCAGAGAGCATTATCCGAAACAGTTCCTGAAAATCGGAGACTATTCCCTCTTCCAGCAGACTTTCCTGCGCTGCTGTGAAGTATCTGATGTCTCGGAAATATTCGTGGTGACCAATGAAGACCAGAAATTCTATGTCATTGGCCAGATACAGGAACTGGGATACGATTATCCCAAAGAGAATGTACTCATCGAGCCTGAAGGAAAAAATACCTTACCTGCAATCTGTTTCGGGATGAAAGAGATTCGAAACCTGTTCGGGCCGTCCAATGTGGGCATTTTTTCTTCTGATCATGTACTGGATTCTAAGGCCATGCAAACGATATCAAATGCTGAATCCCTGGCAGATGATGGCTATCTTCTAACTTTCGGTATTCAACCTACCTCTCCGAATACTGGTTATGGCTACATTAAACCTGCTGAAAATCTGGGTATTGGGAAAAAAGTCTCTGAATTCAGGGAAAAACCGGATGAAGAAACTGCTCGTCGGTATATTGAGGAAGATTGTCTCTGGAACAGTGGCATGTTCCTTTTCAATACGGAAACTTTTTTCAGTGAGCTGGCACAGTGTGCGCCTGAAATCTACGAATCATTTGAGCACAATGAGGATATAAACCAGATTTATGCAGACATTTCTTCTATATCTGTGGATTACGGAATCATGGAAAAATCACAGAAAGTAGCCGTAGTACCCCTGCAATACAAGTGGAGTGATCTGGGAAATTTTGCTGCCCTCTATGATGAAATGGATAAGGATTCGGATGACAATGTGGTGTATGAATGTGAGCTTTTGCCACTGGATTCCGGGAAAAATCTGGTGCATTCCAGAAGTGATAAACTTGTCTCCCTCATCGATGTAAATGATATGGTGGTCGTTGATACTCCGGATGCTTTGCTGATAAGCCCTAAAGAGAGCAGTCAGAAAGTCAGGCAGATTGTAAACCAACTCAAGGAAAAGAATGATCCACGTGCCAAAATAGGGCAGACGGTGTATCGGCCCTGGGGTTCCTATACTGTGCTTGAATCTTCCGATAATCACGTTATCAAGAAAATAGTGGTTATGCCAGAGCAAAAACTCAGTCTCCAGTTGCATTATCACAGGAGTGAGCACTGGGTAGTTGTGACAGGTATGGCAGAGGTTCATGTCAATGGCGACGATTATTTTGTGAGGCCTGGAGAGAGTACCTTTATCCGTGCAGGGGAAAGACACAGGCTGGGTAATCCGAGCAGGATTCCACTGGAGATCATTGAGGTACAGCTTGGAGAGTATGTGGCAGAGGATGATATTGTCAGGTTTGATGATGAATATGGGCGGCAGTAAAATATATTTGTATAAAGTCCTATTAATCGTAAAATTATAATTTTATAAAGGAGTGGAATTTTGCCAAAAGTTGCTTTAATAACCGGGATCACAGGCCAGGACGGGGCCTATCTTGCAGAATTTTTACTGGATAAGGGCTACATAGTGCACGGGATTAAAAGAAGGTCTTCCTCATTCAACACCGCGCGTATTGACCATCTTTACAAGGATCCTCATGAAAGGAATGTCAACTTTTACATGCATTACGGGGATCTGACAGATTCCACAAACTTGATCAGGATCATTCAGGAAACCCAGCCGGATGAAATCTATAACCTGGCTGCCCAGAGTCATGTGCAGGTGTCTTTTGAGACTCCTGAGTATACCGCAAACTCAGATGCGATAGGTTCCCTGAGGCTTCTGGAGGCTATCCGAATCCTGGGTATGGAAAAAAGGGTGAAGTTTTACCAGGCTTCCACCAGTGAATTATACGGCAAGGTCCAGGAAATCCCTCAGAGTGAAACCACTCCCTTTTATCCGCGAAGTCCCTACGCTGCTGCGAAACTGTATGCCTACTGGATCACGATAAATTACCGTGAAGCCTATGGAATGTATGCCTGTAATGGGATACTTTTCAATCATGAATCTCCTATAAGGGGGGAGACATTTGTCACAAGGAAGATCACTATGGCTGTGGCAAATATCAAGAAAGGTTTGCAGGAGCGGCTATATCTTGGTAACATGGATGCCAAACGTGACTGGGGTTTTGCAGGGGATTATGTCAAAGCCATGTGGCTTATGCTGCAGCAGGATCAACCTGAGGATTTTGTCATAGCAACCGGGGAGACGCATTCGGTCAGGGAATTTGTGGAACTTGCATTCAGGGAAGTAGGGATTGAGATTGAATGGCAGGGTGAAGGTGTGGATGAAGTTGGAATTGATAGTGAAACTGGAAGGGTTCTTGTTGAGATTGATCCACGCTACTACAGGCCTACTGAGGTGGAGCTTTTGATAGGGGATCCCTCTAAAGCCAAGGAGAAACTTGGTTGGGATTCAAATGTTGGGTTTGAAGAACTTGTTAAAATGATGGTAAAAGGAGATCTGGGCAAGCTTCTTTAATGTTTCTTATTTGAGATGTACATGTCTGGCGTGCAGACAAATTATTTTGCGTAAGTTATAGGAATGAGGTTTAATAGTGCTCAAATCTGAAGGGTTTAAAAAGTATTTTTTTAATACTTCTTGGCTTTTTTTTGAACACATTGTTAGACTTGTAGTTGCACTTTTTGTTAGTGTTTATGTTGCCCGGTATTTGGGCCCGGATCAATATGGTTTGCTCAATTATTCAATAAGTTTTGTAGCCCTTTTTTCAGCTATCGCTACTCTTGGTTTGGACCAAATTGTGATAAGGGAGCTTGTGAAAGATAGGAATAAAAGAGATTCACTTCTTGGGACAGCTTTTGTACTCAAAGTATCGGGTGCAATTTTGGTCATAGCTATGTTGGCTGTTGGCGTCCAATTCACATCCAATGATTTATTTACGAATCTGCTTATATTCATCATAGCAGCTGGGACCTTGTTTCAATCTATGAATGTGGTGGATTTTTATTACCAGTCAAAAGTACAATCGAAATTTTCAGTACAGGTTAAATTCTGGACAATTATGGGCATTTCATTATTGAAAGTATATTCGATTTACATTGGTGCTCCTCTCTTATGGTTTGCATTCCTTGTTTTACTGGAAAATATCATTTTAGCTGGCGGGTTTTTCTTAATTTACAATCTAAAAGGTCTGTCTATCTTTTCCTGGCATTTTGATTTGTATATGGCAAAGTCGCTGCTCAAGAGTTCTTGGCCGCTTATATTTTCAGGCATCGTAGTTAGCTTATACATGAAAATAGATCAGGTCATGATCAAGGAAATGCTGGATAGTCAGGCAGTTGGTATATATGCGTCTGCTGTAAAATTAAGTGAAGCATGGTATTTTGTTCCCATAATAATAAGCAGTTCTTTATTCCCTGCTATTATTGAATCCAAAAAAATATCTGAAGAACTTTATTACGAAAGGCTGCAAAAGTTGTATGATTTATTATATTTTATCGCTCTTGCAATCGTTATTCCAACCACATTATTATCAGATTGGGTCATAGATATTCTTTATGGACAAGCATACTTTGGTGCAGGAGCAGTTCTTTCAATTCATATTTGGGCAGGTTTATTCGTATTTTTAGGAGTGGCCAGATCGAAATGGATATTGACCGAAAATTTGCAAAAATATAGTTTTTTATATTCTTCCATTGGAGCAGTAAGTAACATTGCTTTAAACTTATATTTGATTCCTATTCATGGAATAAATGGTGCAGCTTTTGCAACTCTTATATCGCAGTTTATTGCAGTGATTTTAGGGCCATTCTTTATAAAACAGACAAGGATTTCAGTATATATGCTTTTAAAGTCAATATTCTTTGTTTCTATTATTAGAAGAATTAGATACCTTCTACTTAAAAAGTATTAATTAAGGAATAAGCTATATGAAGTTAATATAAGTTATTTATTTATACTATCTCTGGTTGGGAGTAAATATGAGCAAACAAATATTGGTTACTGGCGGTGCAGGATTTATAGGATCACATCTTTGCGAAAATCTTCTTCAACAGGAGCATGAAGTTATTTGTGTAGATAATTTCTTTACAGGTAAAAAACGCAATATTGCCCATTTGATGGATAATCCTTACTTTGAAGTTCTTAGGCATGATATCAATGTTCCTATACCTTTGGAAGTTGATGAAATATACAATCTTGCTTGTCCTGCAAGTCCCATTCACTACCAATTTGATCCTGTTCAAACCACAAAAACGTCTGTAATGGGTGCCATCAATATGTTGGATTTAGCCAATAGAACAGATGCAAAAATATTGCAGGCTTCTACTTCTGAGGTGTATGGTGATCCTCAAGTCCATCCTCAACCTGAAACATACCGTGGAAATGTGAATACTATCGGCCCCAGGGCTTGTTATGATGAAGGTAAAAGGTGCGCTGAGACTCTCTTCTTTGATTACAAACGCCAATACGATTTGGATATAAAGTTGATAAGAATTTTTAACACTTATGGGCCTAATATGCATCCTCAAGATGGGAGGGTGGTGAGTAATTTCATAATCCAAGCTCTTGAAGGCATTGATATTACAATTTATGGAAATGGAGAGCAAACTAGAAGTTTTTGCTATGTAGATGATTTAGTCGAAGGAATGATTTGCATGATGAACTCCTCTGATGATTTTACAGGCCCAGTAAATCTTGGAAATCCAAATGAATACAGGATTTTAGATCTAGCCAATAAAATAGTTGAATTAACGGGTTCAGATAGTAAATTAGTCTATAAAGCATTGCCAGAAGACGATCCTATAATGCGAAATCCAGAAATAGATTTGGCTAAAAAAGAATTGTCCTGGCAACCAAGAGTATCATTAGAGGAAGGATTGAAGAAAACCATTTCTTATTTTGAAAATTTACTGAAAAGTGATGAAAATGCAAGGTACTAATTTCATACCACCCTGTGATCTTCATACACCAGTTCTTTTTTTGATTTTTAATCGCCCTGAAACAACAAAATTGGTCTTTGAAGAAATCAAAAAAGCAAAACCGCCCAGACTTTATATAGCTGCTGATGGTGCCCGGAATGATAAACAAGGGGAGACTGAAAAAGTAACTCAAGTTAGAGAGTATGTAATGAATAATATTGATTGGAAATGTGAAGTTAAAACACTTTTTAGAGATAATAATTTGGGATGCAAATATGCTGTAAGTGGAGCGATAGATTGGTTTTTTGAGAATGAGGAGATGGGGATAATTCTTGAAGACGACTGTTTGCCAAGTCAGAGTTTTTTTTGGTTTTGTGAAGAGTTGCTTGAAAGGTATATGGAAGATGAAAGAATAATGATGATAAGTGGCACAAATAAAGCCACAAAATGGAACTCTCATTCTTATGATTATTTTTATTCATACTATGGAAGCATATGGGGTTGGGCAAGTTGGAAAAGGGCGTGGATGCATTATGATAGAGATATGAATAGGTGGAAAGATATCAGAAATACTAGAGTTTTGAAATATTTATATGATAGCATAATAGTCATTGCTAATAGAATTAAAATATACGAAAATACTTATAGTGGTAAAATAGACACGTGGGATTATCAATGGGTTTTTTCGAGAGAAATAAATTCAGGACTTTCTATTGTTCCCTCTAAAAATTTAATTTCAAATATTGGATTTAGCTCTGAAGCAACACATACCAAGAATATTGTCCAATATGATAATAATATTGATAAATTTGAAATTGATTTTCCTGTGAAGTTTAACAACCTGGTTGTTTCTGACAAGGATTATGACAAAGTCTTATTA
>NZ_MAFX01000048.1:0-6532 GCF_001683555.1 Methanohalophilus sp. DAL1
GTAATGAAAATCCTATTGTGCTTGAAGTTGGTAATACATACAGGATTTGCATAAAAATGAATTATGTGGCACAAAATTTCCCCGCTGGCAATAAAATACGACTGTCGATTTCAACTTCGTACTGGCCGTTTGCGTGGCCAAGTCCTGAACCTGCAGCTTTGACTATAAAGAGCAAGGGTAAACTCATACTACCTGTAAGACCAAAAAACAAAGAAGATGACAAATTACCAGATATAGGAGAACCGGTCTTATCAGAACCAATTCGCTCCACACTTCTGGAGCCTGCAAAGAGAGAATGGACAGTTCAACATAATCTTGCAACAAATGAAGTGAAACAACAGATTATCAATAATGATGCCTTCTTACGGCTGGATGATATCAATCTGGAAATTGGAAAAGAGACAACTGAAGTTTATTCTTATTTGAATAACAATTACAATACAGTTAGAGGAGAAGTGGAAAGTACAAGAAGTCTGGCGCGTGGAGATTGGAAGATTGAAACCCTGACAAGAACAGTACTTACATCCACACCGACTCATTTTCAAATTCGGGCAATCCTTGATGCTTATGAGGGTGATACACGGATTTTTAGCAAAAGCTGGGACGATTTGATTCCACGTGATATGATGTGAGGAAGATAAATGAAGAAAAATATTTTTGTTGTAGGAATGGATTCCTTCAACCTGGAAAAACTTAGAAAAGTGCCGGCCGCCAAAGAATGTGTATTTCATTCAGCTATTGACATTGATGAGATGCGGCATGTGGATAAATTTGATGTAGAGAAACTGTTATCAGTTGCGGAAAACAGAATGAGGGCTGTTGAAGGTGGACCAGCCGGTGTAATTACATATTTTGATTTCCCTGCACAGGACATGGTTCCAATTCTGGCATCAAGAATGGGTTTACCGGGCCCAAGTTTTGAAAGTGTCCTTAAATGTGAACACAAATACTGGAGCCGGTTAGAGCAGCAAAAAGTAATCTCAAAACACATACCCGCATTCTGTGCCTTTAATCCTTTTGATGAAGATATATTTGATTCTATAAATCTGCCTTTTCCTTTCTGGATAAAGCCTTTCAGGTCATTCCGTTCATTCCTTGCTTTCGAAATAGAAAATCGCGGACAATTCGAGGCAACACTGGAACAAATACGTGAAAGTATTGATTTCATTCACAAACCGTTTATGCAACTTTTACAGAACCAGAATCTTCCTGCAGATATAACTCAAATGAAAGAGAGCTGTATCGCAGAAACACCTCTTTACGGAAGGCAATGTACCCTGGAAGGATATGTGTACAAGGGAAAAGTAAAGGTGTATGGTGTTGTGGATTCTATCAGGGACCAGCATTTTTCTTCATTCTCACGTTATGAATATCCTTCATCATTACCAAAATGGGTCCAGAAAAAAATGATGAAAGTTTGCAAACGATTCATAAGATCCATTGGACTTGATAATTCGGCTTTCAATGTCGAATTTTTTTATGATCCATTCCATAAACAGGTATATTTACTGGAAATAAACACCAGGATATCCCAGTCTCATGCTGACCTTTTTGAAAAAGTCCATGGTGTTTCACATCATCAAATCATGCTACAACTTGCCCTTGGAGACAAACCAAAACCTCTGGGCAATAAGGGCAAATTCCGGTACGCAGCAAAATTCATGCTCAGGACATTTGATTCCGGTAAAGTGGTTGCAGTTCCGTCAGATGAAGAAATTGCTTCGGTTATGAATGAAATGCCGGGTACAATAGTCAAAGTGCTGGTTAAAGAAGGACAGCAACTATCAAAGATGGAGTTGCAGGACAGTTATAGTTATGAACTTGCGGATATTTTTATAGGAGCAAATAAACGGTCTGAACTTGTGGATAAATATGACAGGGTTATTGAAATGATAACTTTCAGTATAAAGAAGGATATCTAATAATTTAAAAGAAATACATACTTATTAGTAAATCAGGAAGCAGGGCAGTGTATTCTGTTTAAGCTTCCAATCCAGCCATAACAAATAACTTTTTAAGCGTCTGGATAGATATAGATAGTTAGAGCATCACCTAGCTGGAAATAGTTAATATGAATACTAAGTGGAGGATTACATGTTAGAAGTAAAGGACCTTACTGTTGAGGTTGGTGGAAAAGAGCTGCTAAAAGATGTCAACCTCAAAGTGGAAAAGGGTTATACAAATATCATTCTGGGGCCAAATGGTGCAGGAAAAACTGCTCTTTTGATGACATTGATGGGATTTAGTGGTTACAAGATAGTAAGCGGGCAGATATTATTCAAAGGTGAGGACATAACTCATATGTCTATTGATGAAAGGGCAACAAGGGGAATTGGAATTATGACCCAGCGCCCCCCAAACATGACTGGAGTCAAACTGAAAAATCTCTTAAAACTGATAGCAGGGGATAAAGATATGGAGCAGATGGCTGAATCCCTTGATATGATTAGATTCATGGAAAGAGATATCAACGTGGGATTTTCAGGCGGAGAAATCAAAAGATCCGAATTATTACAACTTGCTGCACAAAGTCCATGTATCTATTTGTTTGATGAGCCCGAATCTGGTGTAGACCTTATGAGCATTGACATTATCGGAAGCACAATAAATGATCTGGTCCATGGTGATTCAACCTGCCCGGGTGACCGTAAAGGTCATGGAAAGTCAGCTTTAATAATTACACATACAGGTAAGATTTTGGATTACATCGAAGCAGACCGTGCTTATGTCCTCTGCAACGGAACAATAATGTGCGAGGGGAATCCCAGGGAGATGCTTCAGGAAATCAAAGAAAACGGTTATGAGGAGTGTATTACATGCAAACTGAAGAAAGCCTGAAAAAAAGGGCTAAAGCAGCACTACGAAAGGAAGCTGCATACGGAGAGAAATTTGATCTGGATGAGTATTCGATTGCTCCAAAAGAAACTAAATACACTGATAACCTGAATGAACTCGATGAGAAATCCCAGAGAACTCTTCTCAATGTAGGAGTTGTTCCCAGCGGGGAAGGCAGAGGTGGCAGCCTTGTAATGGTTGATAATGCCATATCTCATTCCTCAGTTTCCGATAAAGGAATTGAATTGATGCCTCTTCACTTCGCAATGCAAAAACATGATTGGTTGAAAGATTATTCCTGGAATTTGGTGCCTGTGGATGCAGATAAATACACTGCGACCAGCTATCTGGAAAACGCCAATGGTTATTTTATAAGAGCCCCGAAGGGAGTCAAAACAAAATTACCCATCCAAACCTGTCTGCTAATGGGTTCAAAAGACGTCTCTCAGACAGTCCACAACATTGTAATCGTAGAAGAAGACGCCAGATTGGATGTAATTACTGGCTGCTCTACAAGTAGCGATGTGGACAAAGCTATGCATCTGGGAATTTCGGAAATGTATGTTAAGAAGGGTGGTACTCTAAATTTCACCATGATCCATAATTGGGCTGAACAAATTGGGGTGCGCCCCAGAACAGTAATTCATCTGGAAGAAGGTGCTACTTTCATTAACAATTATGTTACGCTCAAGGCGGTAAAATCCATTCAGAGCTATCCGACAGCTCGCCTTACCGGCAAGGGAGCCTTTGCCAGGTTCAATACCATTGCTGTGGCACATCCCGGTTCTGAATTGGATCTTGGTAGTCGTGTTATATTTGATGCACCCGACACAAAAGCAGAGCTTGTCTCCAGAACGATCACAACCGGTGGGACTGTTATTGCAAGAGGAGAAATGATAGGAAATGCAGTCCAGTCAAAGGGGCATTTAGAATGCCACGGACTTGTCCTGAACAGTAAGGGAACACAGAGGGCAATCCCCATCCTTGAAGCAAACGTGGATGATATTGAACTGACACACGAAGCAGCGGTTGGCAGGATTGCAAGGGAACAGGTAGAATACCTTATGGCGCGTGGTCTTTCTGAAGAAGAGGCTGTAGGAATGATAGTGCGCGGTTTCCTTGATGTAGGTATCTCCGGGATCCCGGATGAGCTCCAGAAAGATATTGATGAAACAATCGCACAGATTGGCAAAAGTGCAATGTGATGCAATAGGCATCACATATTCTCTATTTTCAGATCAGTCACTTACCATTTTTGCAGCTTCATCCAGTTCCTTTAGTTTTGTAGGGATGGGATTGTCCCTCAGAAGTTTTGCCATATAAGCAAGATTGTTTACCATATACCTGACAGTCCTGTTTGTGTAGAGGTGTTTGTCTCCTCCTGCATCAATATAGCTTGGACCCGGACCTGCATCACCCACCCAGTAACAATCAGCATTCGGAGGAATTGTACAACCAAGATGGGTCAGATTGAAAAGTGTGTTTGCAGAAACATTGTGTGCTCCATCCTCATTGCCCGTCACAATAACTCCGGCTACCTTGCCATAAAGTGGATATTGCCCTGTTAGGGGTTCAGCATCTCCATAAGATCCATCCAATCTTTCAAGTACCATCTGTGCCACTGCAGATCTTACTCCAAACCATATTGGGGATCCTATTACGAGTATATCACAGGCTTTTATTTTTTCGAGAATCTGTGGCCATTCATCATCGCCTCCTTCATCCGAGGAAACCCCAAAAGCTATGTTGTGGTCTACAATGCGTATTACCTCACTATCTACACCAAGATCCTGAAACAGTTCAGCTGCTTTATCAATAAGGGCTTTTGTATGCGATACTTCAGGTGATTTTTTCAGTGTACAGTTTAAAAAGAGCGCTTTCAATGACATAATGAATATGTTGGTCAGTTGTGACATATAACCTTATCCTATAATGAAATCGACACTGTTCAGTAAAAACATCTTTCCCATTGATAAGGCGTATATGAATTTAAATTTTGATGATTTCTGATGTAATTATGGTAAGCGATAAACATATTGATCCAACTATTGATATATTGGACCAATCCCTCTTTATGTGGGAAATATTTATCGAACACCTTAATCCTCCTTTTTACAGATTTGAACCATCGCTCGATATAATTTCTGATATCCCCGGATATTATTAATCCCGGGTTTCTCCATAACAGTGTACCATGGTCCCCCATCTACAACTGCCCTCTTTGGCATTTTTCCATATATTCGTTTCAAATCCTTAAAGAAAGATTTTGTAGTTAGGTAGTTCCTTGTAGGGTATATCTTGGCATAGATTATTCTTTTAGAATCGGGATTTATAGCCGCGTATAAGAACCAGTACTGGCTTGCAAACTGTACTTTCAACTACTATGGTGTCTGGTAATTTACCAGCATAAAGCTGTACGCACCGGCTGAATTTCTGTACCCGGTAATGTACTCCCCTGTAACTTATCGATTCACCAGGATATGATAATAGTTCTGAGGTTTTTCTCAAACTTAAGTCCCTGCTGGTACACAAGTATGGATAATGCTATGGTTTTTAAATCCCTTCTTTTCCTTTGCACGAAAGATTTAAGGTCTACCGGTATTAGATTTAATAATACATTCTGTTCCATTTTTTCATCCCCTTTAAATAAGGGATGAATCCCCCCTATTTATTTCTTAACTGTAACAGTGCCGCTCAAAAGAGCATAACTTATTTTTCCAGTAACCTTGTGACTTCTGCAAGCATTTCCGGTATGGGTATTTCCTGAGGGCAGCGCTCTGCACATTGTCCGCAATCTATACAGTTGGATGCCATTCGTTCATCTCCTACGTGGGATGCATAGGCCCTGCTGGCATCTTCTATATTTTCATAAAGCATAGCATTATTGAGGTACTTGAAGTTGAGGGGAATCTGCACACCTGCAGGACATGGCAGGCAATACCTGCAACCTGTGCAATCAACAACAAGTCTATCACGGTAGATTTCCTGTACCTCACGTATCAGTGAGTGGTCTTTTTCAGTCAGGGAATGTGGCAATGCTTTATTTGCTGTTGCTAGATTTTCTTTCAGTTGCTCGAGATTGCTCATACCGCTTAAGACCATACTTACCTGCTCAAGATCCCAGATATATCTCAATCCCCATTCTGCCGGTGTACGTTTGACTTCGCTTTTATCCCAGATTTTCATTATGTCATCTGGTACCATATCGGCCAGGCAGCCTCCCCTCAAAGGCTCCATAATTATTACTCCAAGGTTTCTTGATGCTGCATACAGTAAACCTTCGTGGCCTGCCTGATAATCGATGTCAAGATAGTTGTACTGGATCTGACAGACATCCCATGGGTAGGCATCAACGATTTCCTTGAACAAAGAGGCCTCATCGTGGAAAGAAAATCCTACATAACGGGCTCTGCCATCTTGTTTAATCTGATCAAGGAAATCAAATAGTCCAAGTTCCAACAGCTTTGGCCAAAAATCCCGGTTGATAGCATGAATTAGATAAAAATCAACGTAATCCGTACCAAGTCTTTCAAGTTGTTCATCAAAGTAACGATCCATGTCTTCCCGGCTTTCAATGTTCCACGATGGCATTTTGGTGGCGAGATTTACTTTATCCCTGTAACCATTTTGTAACGCTTTAGCCAGCAGGAGTTCACTTTTACCTTCGTGGTAAGGGTATGCGGTATCAAGGTAATTT
>NZ_MAFX01000049.1:0-93560 GCF_001683555.1 Methanohalophilus sp. DAL1
AAGATTGAGATTAACATCAATATCAGGATTATCAGCTTCGAACTGTTTTACTATCTCACCGTAACTTTCCGTCAAACTGGCAGCAGCAGATACCGTGATTTCATCACTGTCAGCCTCCTGTACGGATGATGCAGTGGAATTGGCTAAATATGCACCTATCACGGCTAAAACTGCTATTGTTGCTACCAAAAGTATTACCTGATTATTTCTTTTCATTCAACCACCTTATGCTCCAAACGATATGTTTGGGCAAACATAACGGTGCATTGATACACATGCAATAAATAAGTTTCTTTAAGAGACAATGAAGCCAGGATCAATTCTCAAAGAAAGTGACTTCTACCTCATTCCCGGCTTTCACAAAGGTGATTTGCGGTTCGATTACAATGAAACCATCGGCCTTTGCCAGTGTTGTTATTGAAGCAGAGGTTTTATCCACCGAATAGGCACAACCATCAATTACTTCCACACAGTGGTATTCCAGCCTGTTATCAGAATACACGTCATCCATAAGGGTTGCTTTCATCCGTTGTCTTTCAGGAGCAGAAATCCCCAGCCCCTTTCTTACAAGCAAGGACACGATCTCATTGAATACCATCAGGGATGCTGTGGGATTACCGGGCAATCCAATCACGGGAATATTCCTGACTGATGCTATAATTACCGGTTTGCCGGGTTTGAACTTTAAACCATGCATCCGGATTTGCCCTTCTTCTTCCATTAATCGGTACATGAAATCATCCGAACCCGCCGATGTGCTGCCGGTTGTCAATACGACATCACATTCAGAAACTGCCTCTAAAAGGAGAGAACGGGCTTTCTCAGATTCATCCCTTACTATACCATAGGCTACAGGAGTTGCCGACAAACGTCTGATTGCGGTTGACAGTGTATAGGAATTGGCATCATATATTCTGCCTGGCCCGAGGGGATTGCCAGGCTCGGTCAATTCATTCCCGGTAGATATAATGCCCACTATCAGATTTTTCACAATTGTATTATTGATGCCCAGCGCTGCAAGAATACCAATCTTTGCAGGAGACAACATTTGTCCTGCTTCAAGAACAGTCTCTCCCTTGGAAATATCAGTGCCTGCATCAAGGATGTGTTGACCTTGCCGCACCTTACTGTGGATACACACTTTCCCTTCTGCAAGGGTGGTATCTTCCACCATAACAACAGAATCACTTTCCTGTGGAATCGGTGCCCCGGTGGAAATTTCCACAGCTTCACCTTTTCCAAGGGACAGGATATCCCCCCTGCCCGCAGGTACATAATCTTTCAGCAACAGACATGCACCCGGCGCTGGTACATCTTTGGCACGGATAGCATAACCATCCTTGAGTGCCTTGGCAAAGGGTGGAATATTGATGTCAGATACTATATTTTCTGCAAGTATGCGACCATCGGCACGTTCAAGTGAAACATGTTCCTCTCCGCAATCGACGGACAGAGAGGCCAGAATTTGTCTGGCTTCATCCAGCGATGTTAGGTGATTGAGTATTTTGCGCATCTTAATTTATGCAACCTTCAATAGTTATTCATATATCGCAGTACCGGTAGTACCTGTGATCTCCTCAAAAGCCTTTACCATTTCCCCGGTAATGGGCCCGGGTTTTCCATCTCCGATGAGCCTTCCGTCAACCTTTGTAATGGGGGCGGCTTCTGCAGCAGTACCGGTTACAAAAACTTCATCTGCTGTGAATAAATCAAAGAACCCTACATTTACCTCAAGTACCTCATAACCCCTTTCCACAAGTAACTCAATAGCTGTTGCACGGGTAATACCCTTCAGATTGGAAATTGTTGGAGGAGTATAGACTTTGCCATTCTTTATGATAAATATATTATCCCCGGAACCTTCGCAGATATAGCCGTTGCTGTCCAGGAATATCGCTTCGTCACCCCCCTTGGCATTGGCTTCGATCTTTGCCAGAATATTATTCAGGTAGTTCAGAGACTTGATATTAGGAGAGAGGGCATCGGGAGCATTGCGCCGGGTTGCTACCATAACTGCTTTCAAACCAACTTCATAGAGATCTCCGTACATTGCCCCCCATTCCTGAGTAATGATGAATATATTGGGAGTTTTGCATTTGCGGGGATCAAGACCAAGATCCCCTACACCACGGGATACGATGGGTCTTATGTATGCATCACTGAGATTATTTTTTCTAAGGGTTTCCAGAATTGCCTGACTCATCTCTTCCCTGCTGATGGGAATATCCATTGCAATGGCCTTTGCAGAATCAAATAAACGATCTATGTGCTCTTTTAACTTGAATACCCTGCCATTGTATGCCCGAATTCCTTCAAAGACACCGTCACCATAGAGGAAACCATGGTCATAGACAGAAGTGGTTGCTTCGGATTTGGGGACATAATCACCGTTGTAATAAACCAGAACTTCACTCATTTTCAGCCCTCTTAATATGACTTATCAGTATTAAGGTGGACAAATGTAATCATAATATATATGAATATTTGCAAACTCATATCCAACAGTTGACAAAAGGCTTTTATGCACCAAATCCTATTTCATGTCGCTTCACTATCCTGGGCCCGTGGCTTAGCCAGGATATAGCACCGGGCTTCTAACCCGGTGGTCGTGGGTTCAAATCCCACCGGGTCCGCATCAACTTTTTTTACTGTTATCGGTTGAGTTATCAATTCCTCTGATTATAGTCGATATTGCTGATAACAGCAAGAATGAAACTATTGTAATCTTCATGTTTTAATTCAAGGAGAAGAATAACATGATCCTACTGAAAAATGGTACAAAAACCAGATTGAAAAGATCGATGACGCTGAACTCAAGGGAGTTGAGCTGAATACTGTGATGGATAGAAATGTCTGCTGCGGTAAAAAGGCTACAAAAAAGAAGCGTCTGGGTTACATACATATACCTGCTGATATGGAATTGACTAATGTCAGGGAATACAACATCGAAGAGGGAACACTGAAAATCTGGATCCAGTTATAATTTAAAGGGAGTGTGAAATATGAAAGATGCAGAAGAATTGCTAAAAAAAGACCAGTTTGCCCGCTATATCGGAATCGAATTGATGGAAGTTTCAAAGGGATACGCAAAAGCTTCCATGAAAATAGAAGACAAGCACAAAAACGGTGTCGGTACAGTACAGGGAGGTGCCATATTCACCCTTGCAGACTTCACATTTGCCGCAGCAGCAAACTCCCATGGCCGAGTGGCTGTTGCCATCAATGCCAACATAAGCTATCCAAAGGCGGCAATTGAGGGAATCCTTAAAGCAGAAGCTTTCGAAACATCCCTGAATCCCAAAATTGCAACCTATACAGTAACGGTCACAGATGAAAGGGGAGACACTGTTGCCCGTTTCGAAGGGCTTGCATACCGGAAAAGAAACCTAATTGAAGATATTATCTGAACTTATTCCAGGGATAAAAGGTACTGTGCCAAATCTTCGTGATTTTCAAATACCCTATCTGCTTTCTCCAGTTTATCCGGGGAGACATAAGTAGGGACAGCCACACAATACATCCCTGCCCTTTTAGCCGCTTCTACACCTTTTGTTGCATTCTCCACCACAACACAATCCTTGGGATCCACTTCAAGCATACGCGCAGCTTTTAAGAATGGCTCCGGATCGGGTTTACCCTTGCTGACATCCTCCCCATTGATGACCGCATCAAAGATGCCCGGAAAAAAATCATCCACTATATGCCTGACAATTGACCTGTCGGCACCCGTAACCATGGATATCAGAAAATGACCCTTTAGCTGTGGCAGAATCGCACGTATTTGGTCAAAGGGCCTGAAACTGGCCGTGCGTTTAAATTCCTCCTGATATTGTGCAAGAAGGCCTTCAATATCCATAGATTGAGGATCGATGTTTTTGTGTTTTAATATGTAAGTTACAATGTCAACTGTTCTGGAACCTTCCATGTCATAGATGGTTTGCTCATCAAGATGTATTCCCACAGCACCGAATACCCGGTTAATTGTTTTAACATGGTGGGGCATTGAGTCTATGAGAATGCCATCCATATCGAAAATCAAAGCTTTCACCATGTATTAAAATACTCCGTTATATCAGGAATCAGCAGATAGGTCATTTTTGTGCAGAGCAATCTCAATATTGGTATGGATATCCTCTACTTTGAAAGGTTTGGATATATAGCCGGCAGGGTGTGTTAATTTAGCCCTTTCAAGGGTATCTTCATCAGTATAAGCAGTTAGGTATATTACAGGAATGTCAAAATTTTTCCTGATATAATCTCCTGCTACAATCCCGTCGTCTTCTCCTTTCAGCAAAATATCCATCAAAACCAGATCCGGATAAAAAAGATCGGCTTTGCGTATAGCATCCTCTGCAGAAGATGCCGTACAGGGAATGGAATAGCCTAAAGATTCAAGTTTGCTTTTAATTCCCATAGCAACTATATTTTCATCCTCAACTATCATTATTTGTGCATTTTTCATAAAGGACCTTCATGAATTTACAGCTTATATAGTGAACTGCCACCCTATGAATAGGGTGGCTTCCTGCTTCATTCTTTGAACTTATGTTCACAAGTCCACAGGCTCTCCCCGTAGTTCCTACGGTGCTTCAAATACCTATCAAATTCTGTTTATTTAAGGCAAACTTCTTAATGTTAATTGCAGCATTGACATCTCTGTCATGGGATGCACCACAATCAGGACATTGCCATTTACGGTCTGCAAGTGTAATGTTTTTGTTATGATACCCACATACATTACAGATTTTCGTACTTGGCTCGAACTGTCCAATGCGTAGTATGGTTTTACCATACCATTCTGCTTTATATTCCAATTTAGTTACAAAAGAACTCCATGATACATCACTAATGGATTGTGCAAGACAATGATTTTTCAACATTCCAGATACGTTTAATGTTTCCAGTGCAATAGCTTGGTTTTCGCTAATTAATCTGGAAGTTAATTTATGCTGGAAATCATTTCTCTGATTTGCTATTTTCTCATGAAGTTTTGCTATCTGCTGTTTTGCTTTACCTCTATTTTTTGAACCTTTTTGTTTTCGTGAGAGACGCTTTTGTAATACCTTCAGTCTTTTTATTGAGTTATTAAGATGCCTGTGGTTATCTATTTTTTCACCATTAGACATGATGGCAAAATCTTTGATTCCAACATCAATACCAACCGTACTATTTTCATCAAAATCCTGTTTATCAGGTAATTTTTTATTGTCATCTACAAGAATGCTGATGAAATATTTGCCAGACGGTATCTTTGATACTGTTGCAGTTTTATATTTTCCCTCAAAATATCTATGTAACTTTGTTTTCACCCATCCAATTTTAGGTAATTTCACTTTATTCTTCTCAAAATCCACTTTATAATGTTGTGGAATTGAAAAGGATTGCACTGGATTTTTCTTTGATTTAAATTTGGGAAAACCTTTTTTCTCACGGAAAAACCTGGTAAAAGCATTATCCAGATTTAGGGTAGCACCACGCAAAGATTGTGAATTGACTTCTTTCAACCATTCCATATCTTTATACAATGTTGGAATTGTTTTATTCAATGTGAATCTGGAAATTGCTTTTCCGTCTTGTTCATAAGTTTTAATTTTCTGTTCTAACGCCCAATTATAGATTACCCTCACACAACCAAAATGCTTACTGAACATTTCTTCTTGCTGTTTTGCAGGATACATTCTATATTTGTAGGCTTTCAACATGCATATCCACGTGTGCCTTTGACACTATTTATACTTTGTGCCAAAACCACAAAAAGACGCATTCATCTCCTATCTCTCAGAAGGAGTCTTCTGCTTATTCAGGTAATTCATCCACCGTTTGAAAACGGTGGTCTTCTTACTCTATCATGATAAAGCTTGATGGTTCATATATTGCCATTAAATCATACATTCCTGACCCCTTATATAGCATAAAAGCTTGAGTGAAAGCATGACACTGGACCAAAAACCTCTCTTGTTAATGATACTGGATGGATGGGGATACTCACCCACATTAAAAGGAAATGCTGTAGCACAGGCCAACACCCCTGTCCTTGACAGACTAGAAAGAGAAAACCCCACCTGCCTTTTGCAGGCTGCAGGCGAATCTGTGGGCCTTCCACAGGGACAGATGGGAAACTCCGAAGTGGGCCATCTCAACATCGGTGCAGGCAGAATTGTCTATCAGGACCTGACCCGGATAAATCTGGCAATCAAAAATGGAGAGATCTTCAAAAACCCGGTCCTGCTTGATGCCTTCAGGAATGTCCAGGAAAAAAATTCAAAACTGCATATCATGGGCCTGTTTTCCCGTGGAGGGGTCCACAGCCACATAGAACACATGCGTGCCCTGATAGAGCTGGCTAAAAGGGAAGGCTTAAGTGAAGTATTCATCCATACTTTCCTGGATGGCAGGGATGTAGCCCCCAGAGCCGCCCTTGAGGATATGAAAGAGCATGAAGTATTCTGCAGGGAAAATGGTATCGCAAAGACTGCCAGTGTATCCGGCAGATACTATGCAATGGATCGTGACAAACGGTGGGAGCGTACCCGACTTGCCTATGATGCCCTGACACAGGGTGTAGGAATAACTGCTCAAGATCCTGTGGAAGCGGTACAGCTTGCCTACGACAGGGGGGAAAATGACGAATTTGTCAAACCCACTGTTATACAGGAGAAGGGCAAACCTGTAGCCACGATTGAGGATAACGATTCTGTGATCATGTTCAATTTCCGCCCGGACAGGGCAAGGCAGCTTACCTATGCATTTGTGGAAGATGGATTCGAAGGCTTCGAGAGGATAAAGCATCCACAGGTGCACTATGTCTGCATGACGCAGTATGATGAAAAATTGGACGTACCTGTTGCCTATCCCCCCAAAGAGATAAAAAATACACTGGGCGAAGTGTTGAGCAGGGAAAATATGTCCCAGTTGCGTATCGCTGAAACTGAAAAGTATGCTCATGTCACCTTTTTCTTCAATGGTGGAGTGGAAAAGAAATTCAAAGGAGAAGAAAGATGTCTCATCCCCTCACCCGGGGTTGCAACCTATGATCTTAAACCTGAAATGAGTGCCTATGAAGTTGCTGAAGAACTCACCGAAAAGATCGAATCAGCAAACTATGATGTGATCATACTCAATTTTGCCAACATGGACATGGTGGGGCATACCGGTTTCTTTGAACCGACGGTCAAAGCCGTAGAGGCTGTGGATGAATGTGTGGGAAAAGTAATAACTAAAATACAACAAAAAGGCGGTGAAGCATTGATAACCGCCGACCACGGAAATGCGGAACAAATGGAAGAAGCCCATGGAGACCAGCCCCATACCGCCCACACAAGCAATCCGGTTAAATGCATATTTATCTCAGAAAGACAAAATATTGAAATGAGAAACGGAATCCTTGCCGATGTTGCATCGACTGTCCTGCAAATGCTTGCAATAAAACAACCCGAAGAAATGACAGGTAAATCCCTGATTGTTCAAAACCATTGATCCAGGGTTTGCTGACTTCGCTGTTTGCCGGCTTTTTCAAGCCGATCTACAGCTTTGAGAACTCGCTCCTCAGAGAAATCGTGCTGTTTGCAAAGGAAATCCACTATTTTTTCCTTTTGTGGAGGTTTCCATTTCAGTTCATAAGCATCAGTTACAGGCGGATTCAGGAAAAAATCGATCTTTGCATCAAGCTCATCAATGGCTTCACCCCTGTGCTCCAGAACCTTATGAATACTGCCATGTTGTTTTATTAATTTAAGGGCGGTTTTGGGGCCAACTTTCTTCAGCCCTTTATTGTAATCAGTACCCACACACAGGGCAATACCGATCAGTTGCTGACGGTCTATATCCAGTAACTTGATGTTTTGCATAAGATCAATAGATTCGGGTTCTACATCAATGTAAACATTCTTGCCCGGCAATTTGCGTTTACCCGTAATTGTAAGATTGCGCACTACCCGCAGAGCACCGAAAAGCAGAGAATCGTAGTCCTGGGAGGCACTATAATCTGCATCACCTTTGTTCACCATATAGGCTGCCTGCGCTTCCCCTTCAGAAGGAGCCTGTACACAGGGAATTCCCATGAAATCCAGAAGTTGCATCGAATCCTCCACTATACGGGTATCTACCTTTGAAGAAGCCTGTGCATATTTGTAGGCTTCCTCTGACAGGCCTTTTTCTTTTGCTTCATCCCATTTTGTACGGGCCTCTTCCCTGGACTTGTTACGCTGGCTAATTGTATCTGCCTTGAAATCAGGAGGTTTGCCATCAAAAACAAAAACAGGTTTTATACCGGCTTCAAAAAGGTTTGTCATCCTGTACAGGATACCGGAAAGATGGGATGTGATATTGCCCCTGGAATCCTTCAGGGGGGTACCGTCACGTTGCCTGATGATACTCAAAAACTGGTAAAGGGTATTATATCCATCAATCGCCACAGTCCTGTGAGCAAGATCATCCAATCCAACCTGTCTTTTTTCCAGTATGTCACCTATATCTACACCCATTCAGTGTCCTCTTACATTGGTTTGATGAAGTTGAATATCCGTATCGAGGCGTATATCAAGCACTGAGTCATAATCGGCTTTCATCCGCCCTACCTTCAGTACATTACCTGCCCTTTCAAGGAGAGTTGTTCTGGAAACCTGTAACTGATGACCATCCTTCTTGTCACCTTTATGGACTACCAGCACATCATTTCCTTCAACAGCAGTTTTACCTGTCCTGGAGAGCATATTCCTGATTACCTGCTCAAATTCCGAATATATCAGAATTTCTGAATTTTTCCCGGATTTTTTTATGACACCAATTGGTTTAAGATTAATTTGCATTGAGCCCACCCACCATTATGAAACTTGTTGATAATTGCCCATACAAACCATCACATTAATATTGTTTTCGGCATATGTCGATGATTAAAAATAATGAAGAATAGAAAAGATTAACGATAATTTCTTCTGTTAAAGGTTTCCATGGCATCATCCACCACATTGGTGACAGTATCTATTTTTTTACCCATGTTATCTTCAACACTCTGAATATTAATCCGAAGAGAGCGTTCTCTTAGATCGAGCTGCTCCTCAATCTTACGCATCCGCATATCCAGGGAAAGGAGCATCGCTGCAAGAGCTCCTACCATTACAATGGCAGCAAGAACGATCAATGAGTTAGCCGGACTGTATTTGAACCTGCCCAGCCATACATATGTCAACACAAAAGCTGATACAACCATAACGATAGAAAAAACAATGTCCCTTGTTTCCATGGTAAGACCTCTATTTTACTTAATCCATGTTACTACTTAAGTATTACATAAACTTAATTAATGGATATTGCATTAGGTTCTGTATCATACAAACAGGATGAGAAAATTTGAGCAAGAATGAAAACGGAATCAAGGAATACTTCCCGATGATTGTAATGGCCGGCTTTATACTGGTCATCCAGATCATTGCACTTACCCTTGCACAACCAATGAACGATCTGGGTATGCAGGCAGTAGATAACCCCCAATCCGCAACCAATTCCATATACTACATAATTGCAATTCTCATATTCACCCTGTTTTTACTTTTCGCCATCAAGAAAGAAATACAATGGGTAATCCAGATGATTATCCTTGTTGCTGTTGCTTCTACCATGTATTACGGATTCTATCCCCTCTTCCACCTTACAGGATTGGGAGGAGAAGGTCCGGTAATCGGAGGGCTGTTAATGGCAACTGTTTTCACCATCCTGCTTTACTTCCATCCTGAATGGTACATAATAGATTTTGTAGGAATCATTGTGGGAGCAGCGGCAAGTTCAATATTTGGAATATCATTTGGCATTTTGCCTGCAATTGTGCTGCTGGGTCTGCTTGCAGCCTACGATGCAATCTCGGTGTATAAGACAAAACATATGATTGCTCTTGCAGAAGGCGTGATGGACCTGAAACTGCCAATCCTGTTTGTTATACCCAAAAAAAGAAATTACTCATTTATTGAGGACACCCCCTCAACAGAAGGGGAAAAAGAAGCCTTCTACATGGGATTGGGTGATGCTATAATGCCAACAATAATAGTCGTTTCTGCAAATGTATTCCTTCCCCATGAAGGCTTCATAGGAGTTCCCGCCATTGGAGCAATGATCGGCACCCTTATCGGATTTTTTGCCCTGACAATCCTGGTCATGAAGGGGAAACCCCAGGCAGGCCTACCATTTTTAAATAGCGGGGCAATTCTGGGTTATGTGGCTGGTGCCTTAATAGCCGGGATGCCCCTTCTGGGATAAAATTACCTGTCCGAACCTGTGATGTTGCATGAATCGCAGTCACTGTCACAGGAAGGAGAGTTACCATTTCCCTCGTCATCAAGGGCCCGTGTGCCTTCTGCAAGCACCGAGGCATTGGATAGAGCGCCGCCTATAAGAATAGCATCAAATATCTGCTCCCTTGTCAAACCAAGCCTGCGGGCAACCCTGATATGCATCTTGAGACAATGGTCACATCTCAGTGCAGAAGCAACACCCACACAGATAAGTTCGATTGTCTCTGGATCAAGTCTTTCAAACTCCCGCATTATAGAATTATCATACATTACTTTAGGGATTAACAGCTCCGGCATATCTTTCATGAAATTGAGTATATAGGGTACTTCCCCATATCGTTCCTCAACTGTTGAAAGCACATCGGAAACCGCTTCATCTTCATCCTTTTCAAGAATTTGCCTGATATTTTCCAGATCCATTACACACCCTCTTTATCATATAGTAAATCCGGTCTCTGAGCGACGACGTATCTTTATGAGAATGTAATCCTTCATTTTTGAAGGCATGATATTTGCCACATCAGAGAGAGAAACATCCTCATCCAGATCCAGCTGTTTCAGCTTTTCGTGGAATTGATCAAAGGGAAGTTTTACCCTCATGCCATCCAGTTGAAGGGTTATGGGGGCAGGAGTTAACACATCATTAATTTCAGGCACCTGCTCTTTAATCTCCTTCATAACTCGTGCAGGCAATACCGCAAGAGGATCCCTGGATATTTCCTCACGCAGTTTATCCACAACTTCCCCGACAGTTTTATTCAATACATCAAGGCTGTCAATTTCACCTTCATTACGCAGCCTGTGAGATACACGTCCGATGCCTCCAACATAGACATCGGCTCCTTCTACATCGTCAGTACTGAGATCCGGCCCTCCTGTAGCCACGATAGGAACATCAACACCCGAGAAAAGTTTGGGTTTCTTATTCATTATACAGTCACTGAAATTACCAAAACTGTAAACGGCAATATCATGTTCGTTGATCAGCTTTCTTTCATAATCCTGAGAAAGAGCCACTCTTCGGCCCATACCACGTGCAAGTCCCAGCATATTGGTATTAGCACCATCCCTGCGCAGATGTTCGGCAACATCACATGCAGAATGAGGAAGATGATGGTAGGCAAGGGTTGGGGACACTACAGCGATTTCGGTACCTGTTAAGGGAGCTCGCGTGAGTTTGCCCAGTATATTCTTTGCAAGTTCTTCCATCAGGGGGACATCTTTACGGGGAATCAACATCACAAGATTAATTTCCGTGGCAGCCGGCGTACTCTGTACAAGATAGCCGCCCAGGTCTTCCAGGAGTTCAATAATAAGGCCGTGTTTGTGCACACCGCCTTCATAGACATAGGGTTCAAGCACTGCTGCCACTGGCATCATCTCCTTTTAGTTCTTTCAGCATCGCGTGGGCTTCATCAATCCATTCTTTTTGCATCGTATCTTCGGATGCCACAAATATGAAATCATTACCGTTCAAGGAATGATAACGTACCCTGAAACCTTCAGGAGCAACCCTGATAGCCATATCCGCCAGATTGGACTTGAGTGTGCGCCGCGGGTCATCCACAACAAGATTTTCGAGAGAGCCTATCTCCTCCTCCGGATTATCCACAAACAGGGAAATAGTCCACCTGTCCGGTTGCTCAAGGCTGTCACGTCCATAGCGATCCCAGAGAATCTGCAACAGGCGTGGAAGATGTTTTTCTACAGAGATAGTAATCAAAATTTCTCCTTCATGGTCCCCTTTTTGTATTTCAGCAAAATCTTTCAATATTACCTGTGGAAGAACACCACGCACAACTGCCACCAGCTGGAAAAGGGAATCTTCGGGCCTTATTGCTACTTTGATTTTTGCGATTCTGCCTGCCATGCCCAGATCGGAGATTATATCTGATACAATCTTTCGATAAGGTGGGGCTTCCTCTTCAACTGTGGTTTCAACCACAAACTTTTCAAGGGTTGCCAATTCAAATCACTCCTTATCCACAAAACCGGAAACAAGCAATGCAGCACCCACTGCACCGATGTCTTGGGCATGTGGAGGAACAACGACATCGATCTTGAGCAGTTCTTTCAGAGCTTTGGGTACACCTGCGATCAGGGATGAACCACCCACTAGGATAAGAGGTTCTTTAACTTCAATTTCCTGAAGCTGCTGTTCAAATATTTGTTCCACAACACTGTGGCAGGCAGCAGCAGCCACATCTTCGGGCGTAGCTCCCTTGGCAAGGGAATTAACCAGAGACTGGATTCCGAAAACAATACAGTAACTGTTCATTTCTACATTTTTCTGCATTCCCTTGATTGCAAGATCCCCTAGTTCCGTGATATCCACACCCAGTCTCTTGGAAGTCATTTCGAGGAATCTGCCCGAAGCACCGGCACAAACACCTCCCATGGTGAACATGCCGGGAATACCATCCTGTACAGAAATGGCCTTATTATCCATTCCACCAATATCAATTACAGTGGCATCGCCCTGCTGTGCCTTTGCAAGGTAAACTGCGCCCTTGGAATTTACCGTGATTTCTTCCTGCATAAGGTCGGCATTGAAGTGATCGCCTATAAGGAAACGTCCGTAGCCTGTTGTACCAATTGCCTGCAGGTCCTCCCTCTTCACACCAGCCTGGTCCAGTGCCTGCCGAAGGGCTTTTTCAGCACTTTCAAGCACTTTGATGGTGGGCACCCAGCCTTCACCGATTATCTCATCATCCCTCATAACCACAGCTTTGGTAGTAGTTGAACCAGAATCAATACCTGCAGTCAATCCTTCCTGATTCTCCCTTGCAAGTAAATGTTTGCTCTTTGCAATGGTTGTCAGGGCTTCCATACGTGTCAGCAGGGTAGCTGCAGTTGTTCGCTCGGTAAAGGAATAACTAATAACCGGCAGACCTGAATCTTCAAATATATAACGACGCACTTCATTACGAACAATCGCAGCTTCAGCGCATCGGAAACAGGTAGCAACAAATACACCGTCCACCTTCGCCACGCCTTCTACTACGGCTTTTGCCCTGGCCATCATGAGACGCAGATCAGGACTTGCAACTTCCAGTCCGAATTCCTGCCCTATGGTATCCAGAGATGACACATCCATCTCCGGATAGACAAGTTCAGCATTCAAGGAAGATGCTGCCGATTCCAGTTCCTTCTGGACCCCTGCATATTCAGAACCGCATGAAACCAGTGCTATCTTTACTTTATCAGAATTACTCATTCTTCATCCTCCTCGTTAGGCAGGGAATTCAGGAATTCAGCAATCTGGTATACAAAATCTTTACCTTCTTCTTCGGTGCGAGGATATTTGACTTCAAGACGGGGGATGTCCTTTTGGCGTGCAAGGAACTTAGTAAGTTCATTGGTACGTGCACAGCCCATGCAACCAAAAGCAGATGCCGAATCCAGCACTATGATCGCAGCTTCGGCTTCATCAATCAGGGGACCCACTATGGACATGCGGCCCCTCACACCGGCAGGAACTTCCACTGCAGCATATTTCAAACCAAGTTTGGGATCTTCGGGAGTAATATTTATCGGCGGAGAATCTATTCCTACTGTAGTGATTTTTTCCCGGATCTTCTCCATCATTGCAAGGGGTTTATGGCCAAACCTTTCAACAAGATCAGAAAGGATAAGGCTGTTTGTGGGATAGATGAAAATTTTTGCCAATGTGTCACCTCATAATTCGGATTCAATAATATCTTTAAGTTTGGATGGTGAAATTTTGTCAGGAGATTCTTCCTTTTCAGACGGATTATATGTTTCATACTCATCAAGAGCTCTGCTGATGATAGGCAATGATGCGACTTCGGTTCTCAGGTAATGAAACCCCGGTCTTGGCCCTCCGCCTCTGGAAGCCCTGCAGCGACGTTCATCACCTGGTGGGAAACCCCTCTGTTTCACAAAAACATGATTCGGATCAAGCGCCCTTACTTCGGCTACTACCTTTTCCACGGAATCACGCGGACCTGTTACCATTGTGCCGAAACAGGTTTCCTTAATGGTAATATCTACATCGGACTCATAAATTTTCATCGCAGCATCAGAAGGAAGCACACTTTCTGAGTCTATCACCACGATCTTTGTAATCTCATCAACATCCTCCCCGCTCATTCAATCTCCTCCTTGTTACTTTCCAGAACGTACATGGTATCCTTTTCGGTTAATGCCTTGAATTTCTCGGGCTCAAGGATTTTTCCTATTATATTGGTACTTGAAAATTTCTCTCCGGTGGGACCAAACAGATCGTCATCCTCTGTTTTAACTCCCACAATACCCATTCTTTTAGCGGCCTGGTTAGTAATCCCAATCTCAAAAGCTTTGGTTTTGTCCACAAGCACGTTTTCCGGCAATATTTCCTTATATTTTTCAGCGGACTTTGCGGCTTTAAACAGGTATGTATCTTCATATATCATCATCACAGGCAGTGTACCTATAGGCCTGAAGGTAAGACCTACTGCGTGCCTGAAGAAATCCACGCTTTTAGGAGCGAGTTCATCATACAGTTCAACACGAATAACAAGGGAATCCGGTGCCCCGGTTGCAATTACTTTTTTTGCCAGCAGGATATCGATAGTACTGGAGGGGTTTAATTTCACAATATTAGCATCGTCTTCTTTATACCCTTCACGTACCAGTTCAACTCCCAGTCCTTCAAGATGTTTTTCAGCTTCTTTAAAGCCCATGCCAAGTATATTGATGGGAGCAGGGTCCGTCTTTACAAATATAGAGTGACCCTTGCCTGCCATATGGATCAGTTCAATACCTTGTTGTATATGGCCAATTACAGAATGTACAACACTGGCAGTTCTTTCATCACGGGAGATGAACACTTTACCGGTACCATAACCTGCAGTTCGTACCCATACCGCACCATCCTTTCGTGCTTCAAAGTTTTCAAATGAGCAGATCTCACCTTTTAAACTAGTGTCACTTATAAAAGAACTGGATTCATAATCAACTTCGAAAAACCCATCCTTGATTAATCCAAAGAAAAATTCAGCTCCTTCAGGGGATTCAAGAGCAAGTTCTACCATTATAAAGGTAAAGAGACCATCACCGTCCTCCAGGATTGTGTTAGTATCATCTGTGACCAGGTGTTTTGCAGATTCCTGCCATTCTATTACGGGTTCAATTTCAAGAATGCGATCTGAACGCTCAAAACTGGTCAGAAGTTTCTTACCGCCCACGACCTTGGCAAAAGGACCATCTTCAGGTGCACCGTAGTCTGCAGAATGCTCTGCAAGGGAAAAAAGAAGATGGAAATTAGAAGGATTATATCCCCCAGCTGAAAATGCTACATCATATTTATCCAGCTTTGTGAGATTTCTTTCCGGTTTCAGAGATTCCGAAAATGGGCCAAAGGCTGTGGCATCCTTGCTACCCCAGCGCAGGGAAATTCCTTCATATTGCCTGAAATCTTCCATCCACCTGCGGGCAGAAGCGGAAAGATGATCAATTATTTCAAGGCGTAATTCTCCTTTTGTGGTCTTGACCCGATACTCCCTTACACTTTCAGAGCGGACACTTTCCGACTTTTTGAGAATGCCCACGGATGCACCTATTTTGTATGGTGCCTCTGCTGTGTCGATGGCTGATTGTACTGTAGCACCATCCGGGAGAGATAACTTCTCGCCGTTAACAAGCACTTGAATCGTCCCTAATTCCTCCAATCACTACATAGAGAGCGCTTAATAATAAAGTTACTGTTGAGGAACTTCCTCAAGTTCCTTTTCAGTAAGCTGGGATAGAACCGCTTCTGGTTCTCCTATATCAACTATCTTTGAATCCCTCATTAGTGCTACACGGTCACAGATATCATTAAGGAAATCCATATCATGTGACACGATCACAAATGTATTGCCCATCTCTTCCCTTGCCTTTAGGATGGATTTGGTTACCTCGGTCCTTGTGATCGGATCCATTGTGCCGGTTGGTTCATCCATTAAAATGATATTTGGCTCTTTCATTAAAATCTGGGCCAGAGCAACCCTGTGCCTCTCTCCTTCACTAATCTCATCGCCCATCTTAGGGAGGATGGATTTGGCTTTGTTTTCAGTAAAACCGGTTGTCACAAGGGTATTGATAGCCTTCCTGGTAGCAAGTTCATAGGGAAGATCAACCCCGATTGATTCAGTCAGATTATCAATGATTGTCCTGTGTGTGTACAGACCATATTCCTGATGCAGGATACCCATGTAGCGAACCGCACGACCCCTGTTGTCAGCTCCGGGTTCCCTCATATTCACCCACTCATCACCAACGCGAACATGCACAGCCCCGCTTGTTGGTTGTACATTGCCCATGAGCATTTCAGAAGTCGTGGTCTTCCCTGCGCCACTGGTACCTGCAAGCCCGAATATCTCTCCTTCCTTCACATTAAAGCTCACACCGCCTACGGCATAGACCACACCTCTTGAAACGGAGATGTATTTTTTAACGAGGTTCTCCACCCTGATGATGTCCTCGCCTACATTGGCTTTTTTCCATTCTCCAATATCAGTAACCATTTTCATAAAGTCGCGGGAGACATCACAGGCATCACCTTCACATACAATTTCCCCTTCCTCGAGGAGAATTGCCCTATCGGCCAGGTCTTCAATGACATCCGACCAGTGAGAAGTGATTACCATTGTCATGTTGTGGGATGAAACAGTATCCTCTATAACATCATGTACAACTTTTGCTGTCCTGGGGTCTAGGGTTCCTGTAGGTTCGTCGGCAAGCAGCAGCATGGGATCTCTCACAAGCTGGCGCGCAAGAACTACCCTCTGTTTCTCCCCACCACTTAAATCACGGGCCACGTGCATCATCCTGTGAGAAAGACGGACTTCTTCCAGCAGTTCTACGGCACGTTCCATCGCATCGGGGCCACTATAACCAATTTCTGTCAGGGAATTTACTACATTGGCAATTACCCTGTCATCACCATAAAGGGCAAAGGTCCTCTGGAGCATAATCGCAACTCTACGGGATACTGCCCTGCGTTCATTATTATGAATACCAAGTTTTGCAAAATCCGCTTCGAAGGCTCCAAATTTACCGTTCTCGCAATGCGAACAGGCCTTCCCCACCATACTGGGCGGTTCTATATAACCACATTTTTCACAGCGTGCAACGTGATAGATTATTGAACCTGTGATTTCATTTAATTCCTCTGCACCACGAAGCGCATGCATCAATACAGTTTTACCGGAACCGCTTTTCCCCAGGATTCCGACAACTTCACCTTCATTTATGTTGAGATTGATATTTTTTAAGACCGCTGCACCATTATAAGAAATGGTAAGGTCTTTGATCTCGATGAATAATGACATTTGAGTCCCTCCAACATGGATATTATCAGACCTGTTTTGAGATTATACAGTCGTATATGTACTTAACTTTTTGCACGGTATGCACAAAACCATAAACCTGTGAGCAGGCCCAACATAACCAAAAATTTAAATCTGGTATTTTATATCTGGATTGCATTGAACACTACATAAACGTAACGCATAATTATATCGCTGTTAACTTCTGAAAAACTGCTTCCGGTAGCGTTAAGATGAAATTGCCTCATCTGCAAATCTGACAACCTCGGAAATATTGCCCACCACTACATCAGCAGATTCCTGCAATCTTGAAGGGCGGGAGTCACCCTGCTGAACTGTAAGAATTCCTATATCAGCGGACCTTAATGCCAGCATATCATTCATCCCGTCGCCCACCATAATGACTTTATCGTATTGTTTTTTGAGATCCTTAACTATCCTTTCCTTGTCAAAAGTAGAAGCGATATCAAAAACCCCGTCAATAGGAACACCTATGCAGCGGGAGAGCCTGCTCAGGTTTTTCATGCTATCTCCTGAGGCAATATAAAGACCCGCTCCCCTCTGATGAAGAGCTTGCAAAGTATCCTTGCTTTCAGGATAAAGGCGCCCTCCGGTACTAACCACATAGGTTACTGACTGCTCAACAACATCTACTATAAACCCACACGCCAGGTAAAATATATTGGGACAACGAGTCTTTACCCTGCAAAATACTTCCTGGACATCCCCGAGCACCAAATCGCTTTGCTGGACGATTTTTGAGATTTCCGAAGGGGATACCTCTCCATTGGAACAACTCACATCCAGCTCTACGTGTTCTTTTTCCATGAAATCCGAAATTAACCGGCGGGGTTGGGCCTTCAGTATCATTTCCACATCTGCATGGAGCACTACAAGGGCCCGTCCCCTGCGCCCGGCCACCAGCATCGTGCTTTCTATATCTTCCAGCATCATCCCGTTGGACATATCCCTGGCAACACGATACATATGCAACAATGTTCCCGCACTGTCAAAGACCACTGCCAGTTTGTTTTCCATACCGGATAAAGCGAGAGAAGCCGATTAATATTTTTCGTCCGATTGCCTAATAGTTGTGTGACTTATAGGATTAAAGAGACTGGATTAATCTAAATGATTAATATAAATGCATGTGATGAAATTATACCTGCACAAACAATAAGTATCATGCAGATATTATATATTTACAATGTGGAGTTCCAATGAATGTTAACCAACCAGAACCCCACATCGGCCCAGAGGCAGAGCTAGTTTGCTCTTTACATTATATAAACATAGCTTTGCCTCTGGAGTAAAATCAAAGAGGTAAATCGATGAAAACAAGTGTTAAATTTGGCATAGGTGCAATGCTTGCAGCAATATTGCTGTTAAACTTGGTTTTTGTACCAGCTGTGTGTGCAGATTCAAGCACATCTGACAAAGTACAGATGCCAAAAGAACTAAAACAATGGATAATGGAAACCCAAAAGGATGAAGAAACTAAACTTTGGATGAAAGAACAGACTGAACAATGGATGCAGAACCATACTTTGAATGTCACTTCAACCAAGACATACACGTACAAAGACGGATTGATTGAAATCAAAGAGACCTACACCGGCAGAGAACTGAAAAAGAATCTAGGAATCAATAAGTTCGAAAAGATGGAAAAACTTAAAGTTCCTGAAAATGCCGAAAAAGCGCTGTCATTAAATGGTGAAACTTTTGCTCTTACCGAAGGGAACCAAAGAATCACTGTAACTGAAAAAACAGTGGTAATGACTACGGAAACTGACCCATTTGAATGGTGGGACATAGGGTATGAATACCCGCAATACACGTGGTCTGAATACTACGGTGTATATACCAGAGCTGATCCGATTAATCTGGCATGGGAAGGAACCAATATGAACACAATAAAGGGAAAAATATTGGATGAAGGTTGGGTTAGCGTAGCTTATCCATATGAGCATAACCAGTATGTATCTGATCCGCAATATGATTGGGTTTTAGACGAAGGTGTGGCAGACGATAAAACAGGTTTGCTTACTGAGCGCTATCATGTTAGATTATTTGATCTTTCCACTCAAGATATTGTTGGAAATGCACATCGTGACAGCCTGCCACTCCATGAAGTGATTGAATTTGAAACTGCTGAAGACCTGGTTGCTGGTTTCTTTGATAATGATGTTTCTAACTGGTGGGTACTTTATGATTATGAGGAACTCGACAATGAAGAAGGAACTCCAAATCAGGAACCATTCTGTGACGGAGAAGCGACCTGTATATTTAAGGTCGGAAGTTAAAACTGTAAAGGCTGCGCTATAAATAGAAGGTGATTTGATCACCTTCTTATTTTTGAGGAAATTATATGGATTTACAGAAATATACAAAATATATTCAGAATACTACATTAATATATTCAATAATTTTATCAGTATTGATAGTCATATTTTTTATGAACATCGATGCATTCGAGCACGCACTTGAAGAAACAACAGGCAATAAAATAGCACTTGGTGAAATGGTTTTTCTTTTGCCTGTTATACCGATTATTTATGGATGGGTCACAAAAGAGAAGGTGGGAGGGATTGTAGTAGGAGTGGTACCAATAACCAGCCTTATGATTTACGGGCATCTTTCAGGAATAAGTACTCACCCTCAAACTTACAGTTTGAGTTATATCCTTAAAGTGATCGCTTATATCGGGGCTCTGGATGTATTGGGAGGAGGCGCCGGCTTCCTGGCTTCAGAAAGGAAGACAGGGTATCTTCTCGTTGCAATCGGTTTAAGTATCGTGTGGGTACTGGTAATTTTCAGTGGTATGTGCACACGAGCTTTCTCAGGACCTGGGTGCCTTTGAGAGAGCAACGACTGCTTTTTTCAATGCTCAGCTGTTGCCCATTACAGAAAGATTCATGTCCACTGTGGAAAAGGATGTAACTTCCAGGGGAATCAGTCCAAAGATATTCATGCTCAAATGCGATGGCTCTGTTATAGGTATCAAAAGTGCACTGGAAAAGCCGATTGAATCTATTTTCTCGGGACCAGCAGGAAGCCTTGTAGGAGCTTCCTTTTTGACAGGAAATGATTCATGCGCAGTTATTGATGTGGGAGGTACAAGTACCGATATATCGGTTATAAAAGACGGCGTACCTGAAATGAGTGAGATGGGGGCGGTTGTAGGTGGATGGAAGACCCGTGTCAAAGCTATTAAGATGGAAACGTCTGCAATGGGTGGTGACAGTCACATATGGGTAAAGGACGGTAAATTGAATGTCGGACCCCGGCGTGTAATTCCCCTTTGCAGAGCAGCCGACCTCTATCCTGATTTCCTGGAACTTCTCAAGATCAATCCCATGCCAACCAAAACTTTGATAGGCATGAATTTCCAGCCCACGACCTTTTTTACACGTACTGAATATGAAGCCATGGGCCTTAATGATCTGGAGCAGGAATTGCTTGATTCCATCTCTAGTAGTCCTACTTCTCTGCGGGAGTTACGCAGTCGTATGGGCCGGTATCCCTCAACCCGGATTCTGGACAGCCTTATTCAGAAAAGGCTTGTACAGTGTATTGGTTTCACTTCCACGGATGCTCTGCATGTACTTGGCGATTATACTGCCTGCAATGTGGAGGCAGCTGAGGTAGGTGCTGAATATCTGGGTTCCCTGTGTAAGAGAACCGGGGAGGAATTTGCCAAATATGTCAAGGAAACCTTTGCCAAGAATATGGCCTCAGACCTGATTTCCTTTTTCCTGGAAGGCATTCCAGGAGAAGAGATTCGTAAAATATTCGATATAGATTGTCCTACAAAGTTTAAGGTTGATATCCCGGTTGTTCTTATTGGTGGGCCTGTGGTTGCTTATAAGGATATACTTGGAAGTATTATTGATGCCGAGATCATTGTACCAGAATATTCAGATGTCGGTAATGCCACAGGTGCCCTTGCAGCCAAAGGTGTAAGGAGGGTTGATTTCCTTATAAGACCTGCTTCCATGGCAGCTCCTGATTGGGAATACTATGTATTTTCCGAAAAAGGGCGACAGAGTTTCTATGAGTATAAAGATGCTATAAAATACGCCAGGGAAACAGGACAATCCATGGTCATGCAATACATGGAAGACGCCGGATTGGACCCGGATCATGTGGAAATTGATGTCAAGAAGGATGAGATTGTGCCGGAAGGTTGGGATTTCCCAATGGAAACCAAAATCAGGATTATGGGAGTTGGTACCCGCCTGATAGATGAAGAGGCCTGAAAAAGCCTCTTTTTTCCTTCAGAAGGTTGATATACTATTGGACACCACCCTTTTGTCGGGGGTATATCTATGCATTTTTGCAAAGATAAAAATAAGAAATTGAACAGGGAATGTTTTTTGGTCGCAATTCTTGTTTTGATCGTTATCTTCCTTTTGGGATTTGTAATATATAAACTGGTGATCCAGCCTATGCTCGCTGGTTTCTGAGAGGTTAACTCTCACTTGTTCATTTTTTCTCTTTCCAGGTTCAAGATCCTGCGGATTACCAGTTTTTTCTTTCCCAGACCCGCATCAGGTTTTTCCGGATAGTTCTCCTTTACATATTCATAGAGTTCGGCAGACGTCATTTTTTCAAGTTTGTCCTTGAGTTTAAGCAATTCTTCCATCTTTCTCCTCCTGTCGTTTTTTGTGAGAAATTCTAGTTTTTCTATTTATTCCTTATGCTGTTTGTATTCCCGGACAGAAATCATTATGAATTGCAAGGTACATGTAGGTATCATAAAACAGAATGAGGTTTAAAAGATATGAGTGAATCCAAATATGAACCGTTGCCAAGTTCCTATTTATTTAACAGTTTGCTGGATAAAGATACCATAATACTCGCTGCAAATCCACGTATCTCTCTTGTTATGCGTGGGATTATGAAGGCAGCCAAAGATGCAGATGCTCCCCTGATAGTAGAACTCGCCCGTTCTGAATCCGATCTGGACGGTGGTTATTCAGGTATGACCCCGGCTGAATTTTCAAAAAGATGCAAAAAAACCGCCAATGAAGTTGGTCTGGATGTATGGTCTCTGCATGCAGATCATATTGGAATCAAAAAAGGTACTCCTGAGGATATTGAATCCACAAGGCAACTTGTAAGTGGGCAGATTGATGCAGGATATACCTCTTTTGCAATCGATGCTTCCCATCTTTTCAATTTCCAGGGTGGCAATCTCCGGGAAGAACTCTCCCGAAATATTGATGCAACTACAGAGATCGCCCATCACATCCAGGATAAAATGGATGGTCGTAAGTACGGGCTTGAAGTTGAGGTTGGTGAAATAGGCCGAGAGGATGAAAACGGCAGGGTACTTACCAAACCTGAAGAAGCAGTAACCTTCATCAAAGCGCTTAATGAAAACGGTGTATATCCACATGTGATCGCAATCGCAAACGGTAGTGCCCATGGGAACACCTATGACACAAATGGAAATCTTATCCAGCAGGTTTCAGTTGATATAGAGCAGACCATTGCGGTTGCTGATGCCCTGAAAGAGAATGGCTTTAGTGTCAGGATTGCCCAGCACGGGATTACCGGTACTCCCAGGGAACTCATTTACGAGCATTTCCCTCACGGGGATATACTGAAGGGCAATGTTGCCACATTTTTCCAGAATATTGTATGGGAAGTGTTCAGGATATATGAACCTGAGCTTTTCAGTGACATCCGGAAATGGACTATTGAGAATTTCCGCAGTAAAGCTCCCGAAAAGGGTGATAATGAGATATTCGGCAAATTCAGCAAATATGCAGTAAAGCAGTTCTTTGACCGCATAGATGCTGTTGATGAGAACACAAGGCGTGTCATTGATGCAAAGGTCTATGCTGAGACCCTCATGTTCCTCGGGGCCTTCAAGGCTGTAGGTACTGCCCAGCAGGTCAGGGATTATATCAAATCCCTGTAATCTTTTTTAAAGCGTAATAATAAGTTGTTGTTTCTGGCTAAATTCCAGAATGGTATCAGCAATAGCTTCAGGTTCGACCATCTCGATGCCCGGTATCATTTCTTCATATTTGAGCCCTACAAGTGAAGAACCAAGTTTGCAACACATAAAGTTCACACCCAGATTCATACATTCATCGATTTTCTGGTCGTATTCCAGTGCTCCTGCTTTATTCTTCTTGGCAAGCATTACTCCCATGGGACCAAAGAGGACTATATTTACATTCAGGCCCTGTTCACTGTAGTGCTTTGCAAATCTAAGGGTCTCCAGTGGACCGGTACTTTCGTAAATCATGCTTTTTAGCAGGATCAGGACATTTGTAACTTTGTGCATATTATTTTCTCACAGGTATTGCTCCAGAACATCTTCTGCTGCTTTTGGGCCCACATTTTCAAGATATACCTACTTTTTGGTAGTTTTTGCACCGGATACAATGGTTATGGAGGAGCTTTTTATTTTAAATATATGACTGAGCTCTTGTATAAGCTGGTCGTTGGCTCTTCCCTTTTGTGCGGGTTCGGTTAATTTGCCCTCGACCCTTTTGCGCCAGATATTATAACCAGAAGGAACTACCAGTTTGCTGGAGCCGGGATTTATTTCAAAATCAATTATACAACCATTCCCCTTTGTATGTATGGCATCCCGGATAGGCATATTATTCCATCAACTATATTTTGTGGAGAGCGATGCTGTAACCCGACGCACTAACTCCAGGATATCATCCTATGGAATATCCGCTGTCCATCCCGGTTACCCTCGTGACAGGCGTAATGTCACACCGTCTCCTTTTTGTAGCGTACTGAGGTTGTCTGTACACTCATCGAATGGCTTGTGCCATATTCTTGTGCAAGGACCTTACAATACGCAAATAGGAGTACCGGGATTCTCCGTTATATATCTGACGTCTGACAACCAATAGGTATAAACGTTATTATGAGAGATGAAAGGTTCATGAAAATAGCGATACTGGGCGGCACGGGACATATCGGCAAAGGATTTGCTCTGCGATGGAGCCAGAAGCACGATATCATCATTGGCTCAAGAAATGCAGAAAGAGCGTCTTCAGCTGCAAAAGAGTACAGGCGTATGCTGGAAGGTCTTGGAAAGAAAGGCTCCTTTGAAGGTTTAGATAATAAAACAGCTGCGCAAATGGCCGATGTCGTATTGCTTGCAATAAAGTATCGTCATGTTTCATCAGTTATTGAAACTATTACTCCCGTGCTTCATGACCAGATTGTGGTTTCTGTGGTTGTTCCTATGGAAAAGGACAGCTGCTGTATCGTTCCAGATGCAAAACATATGGAAGTCGATGTACGGGATTCTGCATACAATGCGGAATATTTCTGCTATACACAACCTGCCGGTGGCAGTGCCGCCGAGGAAATTGCACAACTCCTCCCCCAAGACATTCGACTGGTATCGGGTTTTCACAATGTTCCTGCCAAACATCTTGAAGATCTCTCTCTTGCGCTGGATTATGATATTGCTGTCTGTGGGAATGATATGGCTTCAAAAGAAGTTATCTGCAAACTCACAGATGATATACCAAATTTGAGACCATTGGATGCAGGCCCTCTTGAGGCTTCTTCCATGATCGAATCCCTTACTCCTCTGCTGATAAACATAGCAGCCAGGAACAATATGGATGATGTGGGAGTAAAGTTCATTTAAAGCTGGCAGCATGCAAAGCTGCTCTCTTATATATTTTTTTAAAAAAGGAAGTAAAATAAGGGTATTTACCCTTATTCGTCCAGAATCTGTTCTGCTACGTCTCTGTAGGCATTCATGACATAATCGATGCCTGAGACTTCTGCGGCTTCTTCTGTAAGAGCCATTACGTCTTTGCGGGACAGCGTGTTGATGTTAAATCTACGTGAACCGGCCATGAGCTGCTGCAGACCGACTTTGAGTTTTTCTCCGTAGGAGTAGATACCCATTGCACCGAGTGGGATGTCCTTGATATCTTCACCATAGCGTTCTTCCAGGTCTTCATAGTGGACAAAGATTTCCTCTGGACGGTGGCCGAATTCGGAGACGGTTTTTGGCAGGTTATCTTCATCGAGCCATTTGCCGATGTTCTTACCGACCATTCCTGGTATCATGAGACCACGGCCCATGCATACTGCCTTGAAGTATGGGGAACCCATTGCAAGTGCTTTGTAGATGCCATCTTCACTGGAGAATCCACCGGCCATTGCAAGGTCGGGTACTCTTTCGCCTTTGTTGTTGAGTTTTTCTGCGAACTCATATACAAGGGACTGGAGATAGAATGTCGGGATACCCCATTCTTCCATCATTGGCCAGGGGCTCATACCTGTACCACCTGGTGCACCATCGAAGGTGAGCAGGTCGATCTTTGCTTCGGAAGAGTATTTGAGTGCCATTGCGGCTTCAACCATGGAGTAGGCACCGGTCTTTAAGGTGATACGGTCATAGCCGATGGACCTGAGACGGTCAACTTCTTCGAGGAAGCCTTCCTTGTCAACAAAACCAAGTCTTGAGTGGCGTTCGAATTCCCTGATTGCACCGACCTTGTAAGCTTCCTGGACGGCTGCATTTTCGGGGTCAGGGGTTACGATGTAGCCACGTCTTTTGAGTTCAAGTGCACGGTCAAGGTCACGGACCTTTATTTCTCCACCGATACATTTGGCTCCCTGTCCCCATTTGAGTTCAAGGGTGTCCATTTCGTGTTTGCTGGAGATGTATTCTGCAACACCGAGTTTGGTGTCTTCTACGTTCATCTGGACAAGCATTTCACCGTAGCCTTCGTGGAACTTGTTGTAGGCTGCGATCCTTCTGTCCATTTCCGGTGACTCGGTGACCAGACCGTTGTTGTCACGTTTGAGTTCCGGGTCGATTCCGCACACGTTTTCACCACATACAAGGGTGATTCCGGTGATTGCTGCACCAACGGCGAACTCGTTCCAGTTTTTCCTTGCGATGTCGGTGGAACCGAGGGCACCGGTGAATGCGGGCAGCCTCATTTTTACTTTTTTGTTCCATCCGTATTCGGTTTCGGTGTCTACGTTGGGGAACCTTGCGGTTTCGGGGCTGGCTTCCATTCCCTCAGGGAGACCAACTGCACCCACTGCATATCCCTGTATGTTAAGGTGAGAATAGTCTACAGGATATTCCTTGTCTGCACCGGCAGTTATTTCTCCGAAAGGCCCTGGATAAAGGACTTCACGTCCCCTGAATGATGATTTGAATATTTCACAGTTACCACGGCATCCATCTACACAGCGTGTGCAGATTCCGGACATCGGGGCAACACTTTTGGACCTGTTGAAAGTCCTTGTTGCTTCATTTGCATTTGGTTGTCTAAGATTGCCCATCTTTAATTACTCCTTAATGTATGAATGTGACTTTTGTCACTAATAACTAATCGTTTACCGTATCGGTTCTATTTATAGTTTGCTCAGGGTCAGAGCTTGCCATAAAGTACCCTACGTTGTAGTCAAATAACCTATTTCCTGATCAAAACACCAACTCGGAAAATGTCTTTTGGGCTCTGTAGAAATAACAATTTATAAAAAAGTAATAGGGACCCTGCAGGTAGCATTTAAATATGTAGGATGCCCAGGTCCAGGACAAGAGATAAAACGATTGCAAGCACGGAAAATACCGAGATAATCAGATAGTTTGAACTTTCTTTGGAAACCGAGAGGCTCCAGAGCAGATAATTAAGCCCTTCAATATCTTTTTCCGAGAGATTTTGCTGGTTTTGGACCTTTTTTAGCAGTTCAAGGTCATTGATTACACTGAACCTGCGCTTTGCTATATGGTATCTGTGCATGAAAAACCAAAGGTATCCTGCAACTCCGAGATACCAGATCACTTTTGCATAGAATGCGCTGTAGTGGTCGGCTATTATTATAACCCTGAGGAGAATTGCGGATACGAGTCCTACCCAAAAATAGAGTTTGATAACGGACATGCCATATCCCCGAGGGACCTCGAAGTGTACATTTTTGGGGTTGAGTTTTGATAATAATTCGGATTCTGACATTATGGATACCTACTAATAGTGGAGTTGTTTCAAATAAATGTTAGAATCTCTAAAATATTCTAACTCGTCTTACATATTCTGGTACAGTTCAACTGATATGATCTGTTTTCTTATTTTTTAGCCTCTTTGGAACTTCAAAAAAAGAAAAATGAGAAAGGGATGCCTTCAGAGTGCATCCCCGTCTTTTTCCCCGGTACGGATCCTGACCACGGATTTTACCGGGTATATGAAGATTTTTCCGTCCCCGATTTCTCCGGTGGAAGCTGTTTTCCGGATAAGCTCGACAACTTCATCGATTTCATCTTCAGACAGCACGATCTCTATTTTGGTCTTGGGAAGGAGGTCTACACAGTATTTCCTTCCTCTCCACTGCTGCACCATCCCTTTTTGCTGCCCTCTTCCTTTAACCTCGGTCACAGTGAGGCTTGCAAATCCTGCTTCCTCAAGAGAATCTTTTACTTCATGTAATTTAGTGGGTTTTATGATTGCTTCTACCTTGTACATTCCAATCACCTCAGTCCTCTATTAACTGGTGTTCAGGGTATGCCCTAATGTCGTGTTCGGCGATATCCAGGCCCATGATTTCTATCTCCTCAGGAACCCGCAGTCCGATAACCAAGTCAATTATCTTGAAGATTACATATGATACCCCCAGGCCCCATACGATGCTCAGGATTACTCCTGTTGCCTGGATTGCAAGTAACCCGACACCGCCTCCGTAGAGCAATCCCGGAACTTCAGCTGCATAGGCTGCATCTGCAAGGATCCCGTTTCCTATCCCTATTGAGAAGAGTCCTACTGAGAGCAGGCCCCAGCTTCCGCAGTACCCGTGCACTGCGATGGCACCTACAGGGTCGTCTACTTTGAGGACATTTTCGTTGAACATGACCCCTGCGTAGATAATAATTCCTGCAATAATTCCGATCACGATAGATGCTCCGTTGGAGACAGATCCACAGGGAGCGGTAATTGCAACAAGCCCTCCCAGAAGTCCGTTTGCGGTAAGGGACGGGTCAGGCTTTCCGGTTTTCATCCAGGTGATCAACATTACCATGACCGCTCCGGCGGCGGCTGAAAGGAAGGTGTTGACAACAACGAGATTCATGTAAGGGTCGTTTCCGTCAAGTGTACTTCCTCCGTTGAATCCTATCCAGCCAAGGGCAAGGATCAAAGTCCCCATGAAAGCGTAGGTCAGGTTGTGACCCGGAATAGCAAGGGGTTTTCCGTTCCTGAACTTGCCAATCCTTGCTCCGACAAGGAGCACTCCAGCCAGAGCAGCGTATCCGCCAATGGAGTGTACTACCCCTGATCCGGCAAAGTCGTGGTGTGCAACCCCGATAGCCTTTACGATCGGGCTTTCAGCCCCGGTCAGGAGTGCTGCATCAGCTCCGCTCCAGACCCAGTGTCCGTATACGGGGTATATAATGGCGACCATCAGAATACAATAGACCAGATAAGCCTTAAAACCGGTCCTCTCAGCCATTGCTCCTGATACAATCGTTGCTCCGGTCGCTGCAAAGACCATCTGGAAGAACCAGCCGTTGAAAGTCGCATTATCGACCCCCATAAGGAGGAACTGGTCAGTCCCTATCAGGCCTGCGGCATCAGCACCGTACATAACTCCCCAACCCACAGCCCAGTAGACCAAAATGCCGAGGGTAATGGTCATGAAGTTTTTCATGAGGATGTTTGCCGTGTTCTTACTTCTGGTAAGTCCGATTTCTACCAATGAGAACCCGGTATGCATGAAGAATACAAGGGCACTTGCTACCAGTAGCCAGACAAAAGTAAGTGCTGTCTGCACGTCATTGATTGCCTGCGCATTTTCTTCTGCCGTAACAGCTGCTCCTGGTGATGACAATGCAATAAGTATCACACAGGTTAGTATCATTAATTTTCCAAACTTTTCCATATTTTTTAACATACTTCTCATTCACCTCTCTATTAGGAAACCGGTAACTGACTGTAGACTTCATATTATATAAGTTTTACTAGTAAAAGGGTTGCCTAATATGGTCGATCGAGTAATGTGTTCAATTTGATCATGAACGGTTCACATTTCGCTCAAAATATACATGACAATATGTAGCAATAACATGCCTTTATGAAAAGTTATATGTACAAAATGTAATGTATACTTCACATAGCGAGTTATATGCAAGTCAAAGAAACAGATATGTTAATTGTTGGATTCATATTGTTCCTGATAGGTTCAGGTATTCACATTTTTGAGCCGGACCGGATCATAAATCCGAGCGGGGCAGGTGGGGCTTTCATAGGTGCGGGAGTTGCATTATTCCTGGTCACTCTTCGTGAAATCCGCCTCAAAAACAAGGGAAACGTAGTTGAAGATGAAAGAATCCTTCATATTGCTGAGAAAGCCAGCCATAAAACCCTGGTCATACTCATTATCCTCGAAGGTACACTGATGGCATTGCTGGGGGTTACAGCATTCGATATCCAGGCCTATCCTGTTGTGTCCCTGTTGTTTGCTATAACAATGCTATCCTATGCGGGATTTTACCACTGGTACAAAAGACAAATGTAATTTTAGGATGGATGTTGAATGAAAAATACCCTAAAGGTCTGGAGAGCAAAGAAGGATATTACTCAGGAACACCTTGCCAGGGAAATGGAGGTGACAAGGCAAACCATCAATGCCATAGAACGAGGCAAGTACGATCCAAGCATAAAACTGGCGTTCAAGATGGCACGATTCTTCGAATGTTCAATTGAAGATATCTTTCTTTACGAAGAATGATGTTAATATCAATCTCTTAACATTTACATTTTTCAGGTTTTTCCATATTACTTAACATTCCATTAATTCCCATGTCACTGATTTTTTCTTTTTGGTATGCCATTTTCACATGGAACTTTAACCTGACATTTGTCACATCCATATCCGGGTCCATATTTTTAGCGATATTATCTATAATTTAGAGCAACGTGTATAGTCTTTCCTTCAAAAGTGATCGCTTTTGGGGGGGCAATTAGAGATACAGGCTCCGCACATGGAACAATAATCATAAATTCCCTGATAGTCCCTTTTTGTAGGCTCATGTTCCATGTTCGTGATAAGGCTTGTAAAAGTCCCTGCTACTCCTTTCTTAGTAATCAGAGTTTTCGATAAACCAAAGGTGCCCAATCCAGCAACATAAGCTACGTGTCTTTGTGACCAATTACTTCCAAAGTCACTGTTATCAAGGGATCTATTGATATCAAGCCAGATGTCTATTATCTCTTCAAAACAATCCTCAATACCAGGCGCAACGCACAAATACCCCTTCTGTGTAAGAATCTCTTTAATATACCGGGAAAGTTCATCGATAGCCTTTTTGCCTTCACGCCTAACATGCAGCCATTCTTTTGATGGCTCCCTCATATTACGACTATTGCCTGGTTTTACCTGTTTTGAATATGGCTAAAAAATCGATATGCCAGTCTTAGCATCTTCCAAGCCACTCTTGAGGTGGAATAAAACGACCGTGTGTTATCTTCTCGTCGGTTTTGAATTTTTCAAATAACTCATCGTTTGCACTGGCATATCCAATAACAGGTTTTTCAAATAATTTCAGTCCTACTACCGATTCATCTGTGGCCTCTTTCTTAGATACATGGTTTATTCCCGGATCCAGAATAAAATCCTCTACGATTTTTATCAAGGTTATCTCAATCTCTCCTGTATCATTCTCCCAAACCAAAAACATGATATACAATATTAATCCTAAAAAACACATTCATATAGTTCGTACAAAGCTATTAAGGCGATTTAATGAACATTAAGAGCAAGGAAGACGTATACAACGCGATAGAGAACAATAATGTCAAATTCATCCGACTACAATTCACCGATATTCAGGGAATAGTCAAAGATGTGGAAATTCCTGTCACGCAGGTTAAAAAAGCCCTGACAACAGGTATTTCATTTGACGGTTCATCAATCGAAGGATTTGTGAGAATAGACGAATCCGATATGGTACTGAGACCTGATGTGCGGTCTTTTGCCCTGCTCCCCTGGGACCAGGGAAAGGGAGTGGTAGCCCGTATGGTTTGTGATATCTGCAAACCGGATGGCTCTCCTTTTGAAGGAGATCCCAGGTATGTCCTGCGCAGGGTCCTGAAGGAGGCCCATGATATGGGATTTTCTTTCAATGTAGGTCCTGAACTGGAATTTTTCCTTTTCCAGATTGAAAACGGCAAGGCAACCACCAAACCCCATGATTTCGGACGCTATTTTGAATTTGCACCTGCAGACCTTGCAGAGGATATACGCAGGCAGATTGTTCTCGGTTTGATCGATCTGGGCTTTAATATCGAGGCCGCTCATCACGAAGTTGCTTTCGGACAACATGAGATAGATTTCAAGTATGACGATGCTCTCTCAACCGCTGACAATGTGGTAACCTTCAGGTATGTAACCCGTACGATTGCCAAACTCAACGGTCTGCATGCCACTTTCATGCCCAAACCCCTTACTTCGGAAAACGGTTCGGGAATGCATGTCAATCTTTCTCTTTCCAAAGATGGCAAGAATGCTTTCTATGATCAGCAGGATGAGGAAGAAGTGGACCAGATGGCTTATCATTTCATTGGCGGGGTCTTGGAACACATCAAAGGTATCACTGCAATTTCCAATCCATTGATCAATTCATATAAACGTCTGGTGCCGGGTTATGAAGCACCGGTGTACATTACCTGGTCCGGCCCGAACCGCAGTTCCCTTGTCAGGATTCCTGCCGCCAGAGGCCAGAGCACCCGTGTGGAACTGAGAAGTCCCGATCCGTCCTGCAACCCCTATATTACTTTTGCAGCGATTCTGGCTGCCGGATTGAAAGGTATAAAAGAGAAGATTGACCCGGGTGAAGGCACCGATGTGAATATTTATGATCTCACTCCCAAGGGTCTTGCTGACAGGAATATCGAAACCCTGCCTCCAACCCTGCTGGATGCAGCCAATCATCTGGCAAAGGATGATTTCCTCAGGGATGCGTTGGGTGCGCATGTGCATGAGAACCTGCTGCGGATTGCCTATGCCGAGTGGGATGCCTACAAATTACAGGTGCATGACTGGGAAACCAAACGGTATCTCAATGCAGTATAATATATAAGATAAATTAATATATTCATGATATCATAAAGCGTATCATGACAAAACGGCTGCAGGATTTTGCCAAAAAAGATGATGCGGTCATCGAGGTTTTCAGTGAAATACTGCTGACCGGCATCATCGTTCTTGCAATCGCGGCAGTCGCTGCTTTTGTTTTATCTTCTCTTGATGGACCCGATAACGTCAGGGTGGACATCGACCATTGGGCCGATAAGGATTCCGACACCCTCTATTTTCGCCACAGTGGAGGCGAAACTGTTGATGTGGAAGACCTTGAACTTGTGGTCAATGTCAATGGTTCCTATGAAACCCTGACTTCAGAGCAGATCCGGGCCAATTACGATTCGGACGAATGGGCTCTGGGGGATGTAATAGAGATTAATACTTCTACACAGTTCAATTACGACATCACCGATGACAGGGTGCCTACCAAACTGGTCCATACCGCTTCCAGTCTGGTAATCTATGATGCCTATGGGTCCATAGGGGACAGTGGAGCTGGTGGCGGCGGCAGTGGTCCACAGAACCAACCACCAGTAGCAAGTTTTTCCTATTCTCCTTCATCTCCTGTAGTGGATCAGGACATTACGTTTGATGCAAGTAATTCCTCTGATTCAGATGGTTCAATCACTGATTATGTGTGGGATTGGACAAATGATGGTTCTTATGATGCAACAGGTGTTAGTGCAACTCATTCATATTCAAGTCCCGGCTCTTATGATGTTAAACTCAGGGTTACTGATGATGAGGGTAATACAAACAGTACCATGAAAACTGTCAATGTGGCAGGATTCTTGCGATATAACGATGATGCAATAGCAGATGATGGACCAGACAACCCTTCACCCGACAAGGCTGGTGGTGTTTATTTCTCCATACAAAACCTATATGGCAGCACTGTGACAATAGACAGCATAAAGATAAATCCTGCGAATGATGATATTGTTTATCTTAGTGATGATATCGCTCCGAATGACAATAAGAAATATGTAGAGGTTTATGCAGAGAGTGATATTGACGGCTATTCCGAGTTTTATAGTGGAATAGAGATTCCTACTGGAGGCTTGGAAGTTGCAATAGGTCAAGATGGTGATGAAACTAATGGGGTAAGTCCACAGGTAAATAGCAATAATGTAATGACATTCTATGTCTATGAATTTTATGAACCTACTGGGGGATCTGGTAAAATTAAAAATATAAATATGCAGGGTGAAGATGTAGAAATAACAATCAATTACACCGTTGAGAGTGATCAAAAAAGTAAAACCTTTACGATTACTCCATAATAATTATTTCATCTACAGTGGTCAACCTGATCTATAAATAAGTTTCTTTGATTATTCATGAAATATTTGTTTTAGATATTATACATCACCCGCCACAATTATAATACCTGCTTGACAATTCCCAGTCATGACCGACGTAATGCTGCTCTGGGATACTCCCCTCCTTTTTGAAAAACTGTTCAAGGAACACGGCTATGAATGCCTGCGGGTGGACGGCAATTCGCTGGGCACTCCTTTTTTACCCTCGTCAAAATGCCTGATGGTGCCCACCGGTTTTGCCAATCCGGCCTATACGAAAGTGCAGAAAGGTATTGAGAACAAAGGCGACAAGATAGCCGATTTTGTGAAAAGGGGCGGTGTGCTTGTGGTATTCGGGGCCTGTATGCCGGAATATGAATATGAATGGCTGCCCTTTGAACTGTCCTATGTGGAAGAGCACATGCAATCCCCGCTGGAGGTTGTGGATGATTCTATGCCCTGTATTATTGGAGAACCTCAGGAGCCGGTGGAATGCGATGGTTACTTCTCACGGGCCGATGGGGAAGTGATTCTTAAAGATGAGCAGGGCCGGGCTGTGATGGTGAAAAAAGAGTTCGGTGAGGGTTTGATCATTGCCACGACTGTCCATGAATTCCCTTCTGCGGATTTCCTGGGATGTGCGGTGGATCAGGGCAAGAATACCAGATTGTAATTACTGGTAATTTCCCTGCCTCAATTTTTCAATTTCTTCCTGTGCATCATCCAGTTTGAGGACGAACAGTCCCTTGCAGGGTTTGACGTACTGGAAATAAATAGAATTGCCCTTGACGCCTATGGGTATGGTCTTGCCGCCTTTAAGCATAACTCCGGCCAGGCTATAGCCACCCGGCACGTGGTAGACCTCGTCACAGTTCTCACGAATGAATTCCTCACTTTTCTTGACGGATGCGCCCTTTAGCAGGATCTCATAGGGAAGGTCACTGATACATGCCATGTTGATCATTCAATAATAAGGTCTTTTACACGGATATCTTTTTCCGTAATCCTGCCCACAATTTTCCCGTTGACTATTTCTGCAACGTTTTTAGCCTCATGTGGCGGGACAATAAGCAGAAAGCCCATCCCCATATTGAAGGTGCGGTACATCTCCAGTTCCTCGACATTGCCCTTTTTCTGGAGGAAACGGAAGATCTCGGGTGGCTCGATAGGGTCTGTGAAATCAAATCCCAGTTCGCTTACCCTGCGCAACTTCAGCAGGCCGCTGCCGGTAATGTGTGCCAGGCCGTGTACCTCGCACTTATGGATTGCATCGAGCACTTCCATGTATATCCGTGTGGGGGTTAGCAGTTCCTCGCCGATGGTGCGGGAGCTATCATAGGGCAGGGGGTCATGATAGGAATAATCGGAATTCCCAATGATCTTCCTGACAAGGGTATAGCCGTTGCTGTGGACCCCGCTACTGGGAACACCCACAAGCACGTCACCCTCTGTTACTTTCTCCCCGGTAATGATGGCATCCTTGTCCACCATTCCCAGACATGTACCTGCCAGGTCAAATCCTTTGATTATCTCGGGAAGAGTTGCGGTCTCCCCGCCTACAATGGACATTCTGGAAATCTCGGCACCTTTTGCAAGCCCTTCGCCGATCTGCCGTGCGAATTCGTCGGAATGTTTCTCGATTGCCAGGTAATCCACAAAACTGACAGGTTCGGCGCCAATGGCAATCAGGTCATTGACATTCATGGCAATACAGTCAATCCCCACGGTGTCCCATTTTTTCATCTCATTTGCAATCAGCACCTTGGAGCCCACGCCATCGGTGGCCATTGCAAGCGCAAAATCTCCAAAATCCATCAGGCCGGCATAATGCCCAATACATGTCATTGGGGCTCCCAACCCTTCCCTGCTGTAGGTCATGCCTCCTGTGAGATTGCCTATGGTGGATTCTTCCTGATGAATGTCAACTCCTGAATCAGCGTAGGTAAGTTTTTTGTCCATTTTATCCCTCTGTTTTAATTTCCAAGTTCAAACTCATGGTTTAACAGGCGTACTGCCTCTTCAGCTTCATCGGAGCTGACAACGAATGAAATGTTGTGCTGGGAAGAACCCTGACTGATCATGATAACATTTATTTTTTCCCTGCCCAGTGTGCTGAATACCCTGCCTGCCACACCGGGGATGCCATCCATACCGGCACCGACAACCGCTACCACACAGATATCCCTATCGCAGGCCACTTCTCCTATTACATCCCGGTTCATCTCGGATTTCAGGGCAACTACAGCATCTTCCAGATGAGCCTCATCCACAACGAATGACATGTTTGCTTCCGAGGAACTCTGACTTATCATTATAATGTTCACTCCAGCATTGGCAAGTGTGGAAAATACCCTGGCGGCTGTACCGATTGCACCCACCATACCGGCCCCAGAGATGTTTATTGCGGCTACCGATCGTATCAAGGTCACGGCTTTTACTACATCCTTGCGCAGTCGCTGGTCTGAAACAATCAATGTTCCTTCAAAATCAGGATCAAATGTATTTTTCACCCGTACGGGTATTCCATGCTTGATTGCAGGTTCAATTGTACGGGGATGAAGTACCTTTGCGCCGAAATAGGATAGTTCCATTGCTTCAATATAGGATATCTGGGGTATCGGACGTGCATCAGGGACAATCCGGGGATCACTGGTCATTATGCCGTGAACTTCTTTCCATAACCAGATCTCGTCAGCCTCTATAGCAGCCCCTATAATCGAAGCAGTGAAATCAGATCCACTGCGTCCCAGGGTGGTAATGATTCCTTCTTCATTCTCTGCGATAAAACCGGTAACTATAGGAACATATGCTGCAACGACCCTTTTCAGGATGTTGCCAACATTTTCATAGGTTTTCTCGAAAGGTCTGGCACAACCATATTCACTATTGGTTACAATGCCTGCCTCTCCACCGGTAAATGAATTGGAATTAATTCCCTTACTTTGCACAGCTCCGCTAACAACAGGAGCTGCAAGACGTTCCCCATAGGAGGATATGTAATCTATGGAACGCGGGGAGAGTTCCCCCAGATAGCAGATGCCGATGAGTGCTTTTTCGAGTTCATCGATAAGAGCATCGATCGTGCGGATTGTTTCATCGGCAATGCTGGCATCATCGATGGCAATCTCAATTGCATCGTAGTGTTTTTTGGCAAGGTCTGCCATAAATTCCTTTACCCGGGAAATCTTGCCTTTATGGGATGCATCAATACCTATTTCCATCAGCCCGTCGGTGACTCCACCAAGGGCCGAGGTCACTGCCACGATTTCGTGTCCCTGTCCCCTGTAGTCTTTCAGTAATTCTGCGACATGGCGGATCTTTTCCCCGTTCTCGATGGATGTCCCGCCGAATTTCATTACATATCTCATATTAGTATCACGTTATTGATGATTTGTAAAATTCTGGCTGTTATAGGGAAGAAGCGCATATAAATATTGTCACCTCCTCCTGCAACACATCCATGCTCCCAGAAGTATGAATATAGCAAAAAATGCGCCAGGTGCAGGAGTTTTTTCCAGGGTATTGGCAGTTTCATAGATCTTGTCCACGGCCTCTGATGCACTTGAAGTCACATTTTCTGCCCTTTCAATGATATCTGCGGCATCATTTTCCAGGCTTCCTTCTTTTGCTATGTCCCCCACAATCAACAGCGCAGACTCGGTTCCCACCATTCCTTCGGATGTTATTGCTTTTGCCTCGATATTGTACTCCCCGGTGCTTAATCTGTCGGTAACTGCGTCGTAGGTATCTTCATATACTTCTTTTCTCTGGTCAATGAGATTTCCATCTACATAGATCTCGACTTTGTCTGCATAACCATCAAGGGTGTAACTTATGATGGCTTTTTCATTTGCCGGACTTTTTTCAGGGACTTCTATTTTGATTTCCAGTCCTTCCCCCATTACCTTATCGGTTTTTTGAATAACTTTTTTTAGGATTACATGATCCGAATCCGTAGTTTCAAATATTGTATCAATTTCTCCCATAAAAATAGTCCTCAGACGATCTCCATTTTTGCGTGTATAGGCAAAAACATCCCCCTCACCAAGGTCTTCTGTCATTTTTACAATGTTGCCGTTTTTACGAAGTGTGATAGTTACGGTTTTATCGTCAAGATCTGTTGCCTTGATGGTGTAATCTTCTTTAAGTTCTGTTTCTTTTCCGATAATCATGGACAACGACTTGTTCGACTTATCTGATTTTTCCGATATCAAATAGTCATCAGGAGCAATTTCTGGATCGATATACTGTTTGATTATGATCTCGGAATATGTTTCGCCGTCCTTTTCTTCAGTATCCTGCAGGCTGACATTGAATATCAGGTAGTCAGTTTCTTCATCATCCTCATCTTCTATTGTCTTCAGATATCTGAAAGGCTTATTTTCTTTGACAATTCCCTGTTCTACCTTTTTCTCATCAACGTAAACTTCTATGAGCAAATCTCCATTTTCACTGTTTATATCAATTACATTGATGGAATAACCCTGATCCAGTACGATGCTGTCTCCTGCTCCCACCGTGATTTCAGCATGCTGGATTTGTTCCTCTATTTCTTCTGCAGCACTGGCAAAACCACAGAAGATTATGAATACACAAATGACGGCAGTTGCAAAACGTATATATTTCATTAGTCCTCACCCTTGTATGATTATATTTTTAATTGTCTTATGAATAATTGGCAGTTTTGTATTTAAAAAGATGGCAGGTGTTTGTATGAAACATATTGTATTAATCGGTGACGGAATGGCAGATTATCCTATTAGGGAACTGGGAGACAAAACTGTATTAGAAGCTGCGGATATTCCCAACATGGACCGTATGGCACTGGAGGGAATAAACGGGCTGGCTACCAATGTTCCGGATGGGATGCCCGCAGGTAGTGATGTGGCTAATATGTCCATTCTGGGTTATGATCCTGCCAAACATTATTCGGGACGTGCTCCCTTGGAAGCAGCAAGTATGGGAATTGAGCTGGATAAAAATGATGTTGCTTTTCGTTGTAACCTGATAACAATTGAAAATGGTAATATACTGGATCACAGTGGCGGTCATATTTCCACCGAAGAAGCAAGTCAACTCATGCAGGCAATTGAGGATGAACTGGGTGGAGATGTCCATTTTTATCCGGGGATCAGCTATCGCCATCTTATGGTTGCCCAATTTGGTGTGGAGGCTATCTGTACTCCTCCTCATGATGTGATTGAGAACCCGGCCTCAAATCACATGCCAATGAGGGATTCAGCAGAAAAACTGGAAGAATTGATAAGGGCATCCTGGGATATTCTTTCCGAGCATCCTGTTAATAAAAAACGCATTGAAGAGGGAAAGAGACCTGCCAATTCCATATGGTTCTGGGGTCAGGGCTATGCTCCTTCGATGCCTTCTTTTGAAGAAATGTACGGACTAAAAGCAGCTGTAATATCTGCAGTGGATCTTATCAAGGGTCTGGGTATCTGTGGAGGAATGGACGTGATTGAAGTTCCCGGAGCTACCGGATATCTTGATACAAATTATGTAGGTAAGGCAGAATATGCTCTTGAATCCCTGAAAGATCATGACATTGTTTTTGTCCATGTGGAAGCTCCGGATGAAGCGGGACATATGGGTAGTCTGGAGGCCAAGATACAGGCAGTCGAGGATTTTGATTCCAAAGTTGTGGGTACCATCCTTGAAGGAATAGATAAAATGTCTGAAGAGTGTAACGTACTTGTCCTTCCTGACCACCCTACACCAATTGTAGTTAGGACTCATACGCCCGATCCTGTACCCTTTGTGATTTATCCATCTTTCAATAAGGATGCTGATATTGTCAAAACCTACTCAGAAGATGCAGCAGCAGATGGTATTCTTTCAACTGTCAGGGGTTGTGACTTGATACATACCATGCTATCCCTTTGAGCAACCGCAATCTTCTTATAGAAGTACATGCACATATTATGTCTGTTATTTCAAAACAGGAATAACAGGAGTGGTATAATATGAAAAGAGGATTAATACGCAGGGAAAATTCACCTTCAGTAAGCAGATGGGATCCATTCGATGAGATAAAACAGACGCAGGATTACCTAAACGACCTTTTCAGGGAATTCTTACCTTCGGTACAGTGGAAAGGGGGCGAAACTCTGGCTCCCCTTGTGGATGTTCAGGAAAAGGATGATTCAGTAGTTGTCACCACAGATCTTCCTGGAGTCGATAAGAAGGATGTGGACATCAGTGTATCCGAGGGCATGATTGAGATCAGTGCAACGTGCAAGAAGGAAGAAGAGAAGGAGGAAGAAGGTTATTTCCAGAAAGAGCGCAGTTATTCAAGTTTCTCCAGGGCTGTCTCTTTGCCGGCTTCTGTGACTGAGGAAGGCGCCACGGCCAAACTTGAGGAAGGGGTGCTGACAGTCACATTACCAAAAACCAAAGAAGCTGAAAAGCCGAAGATCCCAATCGAATAAATTAGCTAAATGTGATATTACCTCTCTGCAGGTTGCAGGGAGGTTTCATTTTTTGCGGCATCAGCTAAGTTCTGTCCTCATACTTTGCTCAGTGGGGGTAACTCTCATCATCGCCGCAGGTCAATATATAGGGCTAGTATTATTTGTCAACTACCCACGACTAAAGTAGAGGGCTTGCAGGTAAATCATCATGTTAACAAGTAACATTCATTTCGCATATGACTGGTTGACACTGCCCGGACAACGGGTTAGACTTTCTTACGAAAGTGGCAGCCTACTCAATCGAGACGCTTCAAATGTCGTTTCCACGGGGTTGTTACCAACCACCTTGCCCGAAAGAGCAATGTGTTCAAACTGTTACCCTGAACTTCAACCGTTTACTTCCTGTCGGATTGTGCCTTTCCCACAAGGGGTATCAGGACAGTTTGTTCCTCAACATAATATAGGGGCTGATAGTATTTATTTCATTTCATATTTAAAAACAATAAAAAGTATAAGAGGTGAAAAGGGCGGCGAGGGTACGTTTCCTCCCACGACTAAAGTCATGGGTTTCCACGACCCTCTGCACTCCCGACGTTCATGAGCTGCTGTATTTTTCTGTGGAGTTGAAAAAAGGTGAGGATGGAAGCCTTTACTGTTGATGATATACCCCTTGTAAAACCCGGTGACGACATTGCGGCTATGATATGTGAGCGTGCCGCTCTGGAAGATGGCGATGTGCTGGTTATTGCTTCTACCATCATTGCAAAAGCCGAAAATGAACTGTTTTCCCTTGACGACATTACGCCCTCTGATCGGGCAATCGGGATTGGCAAAAAGGACGATAAAGACCCACGGCTTGTAGAGGCGGTACTGGACAGGTGCAGTGAGTGTTTTGTCGAATCTCCTGTAATGCTTGTGCAATCCGACAGGGCACATGTATGTATCAATGCGGGAGTGGATGATTCCAATGTCGAGAACGATTTACTTGCCGATCTCCCCCGGGATGCGGATGCCAGTGCCAGAAGTATAGGAGAGAGAGTTGAAGAGATTACAGGTTGCAGGGTTGCTGTTGTGGTAACTGACACCAATGGCAGGGCTTTCAGACTGGGTCAGACAGGTGTTGCAATAGGGCTGTATCATGCTACACCCATTTATTACTGGAGAGGTACAAAGGACCTTTTCGGTTATGAAATGCAGATCAGTGAGGAGGCGGTTGCCGATGAAGTGGCAGCTGCTGCAAACCTGCTGATGGGAGAAGGGAGTGGAGGTAATCCGGTAGTTGTTGTACGGGGCATACCCCTGTTTACCGAGGAAAAAACATCTGCCCGCCAGCTTTACCGGCCGGACAACATGGATATTATAAAGAAGGCCTTACGCATCTTCCAGGAGTCTTGATACTGGCAGGTTTATTATCTCCACTCCTGCATCATTAAAGAAATCCAGGGCATCAGTATCCGGATATGATGTCAGGTAAACCACCCGTTTTATCCGGGCATTGATTATCATTTTGGTACACAGGATGCAGGGTTGGTGTGTACAGTAGAGGGTTGCCCCTTCGATTCCAGCTCCGTGCAGTGCTGCCTGGATTATGGCATTCTGTTCGGCATGCACTGCCCGGCATTTCTCATGACGTGTTCCTGATTCGATATTGTTTTTTTGCCGGATACATCCGATATCCAGGCAGTGTTCCATATTACTTGGGGCTCCGTTGTAACCTGTGGAAAGGATTTGTTTATCCCGCACGATAACCGCTCCCACCCGGTTGCGAAGGCATGTGGATCTTTTGGCTATTACGGTAGCGATCTCAAGAAAATATTCGTCAACAGATGGTCTGTATGGCATGCCTGTAAAATGGGTTGTCGGCAGTATATATTAGTTATGTATTAGCCATTTCCAGGCGACTTCACCAAAAAGCAATAACACAAGAAAATAGTATATATTACTTCATAGTATGGAAAAGTGTAATTTGACTTCTGAGTCTATGTTATCGGAGCATACAATTTATGGCGCTGTTTATTGATAAACTTGAAAACTTCATTAAGAACCATAATGAGAGGCAACTTGTAACTATACCTCTTGCGGTGTTTGCAATAGCCTTACTGATTATGGTATTTGTGTATTCCACATCCGGGTCCCCTGTGAACCTGGGTATGGAATTTAAGGGCGGAACAATGATTTCCTTCCAGACAGACGACCCGATAGAAAAACTGGAGGTCGATTATTCAGGATATTCTCTGGCCGATGTACGTAAAACCGGACAAAGGGCAGTACTCCAGTTTGGGCCTATGGACAATGACGAACAGCTGGAACTTGAAAAGAAAATAACATCTGCGTATTCATCCGTAGAGATCCGGCAGGTAGGAGCTGTCTACGGCAAGGATTTGCAGGTACAGGCTCTCCAGGCTGTAGTTCTGTCCTTTATAGGCATGGCAATAGTAGTTTTCCTTATCTTCCGCAGCACCATACCCTCCGTAGCAGTGGTCCTTTCTGCACTTTCCGATATCAGCATAGCCGCTGCATTCATGAATATCACAGGAATTGAACTATCCCTTGGTACAGTTGCAGCTTTATTGATGCTTATTGGTTACTCTGTTGACAGTGATATCTTACTCACAACCCGTGTACTCAAACGGCGCGGATCTGCAAATGAAAAAATATCCCTAGCAATGCATACAGGTATTACGATGACCACCACGACCCTTGCAGCGCTAGTGGTTATGTATATTGTTTCCACATATTCTTATGTCCTGACTTCAACTGTCTCACAGATAAACCTCTTATCTGACATTTCCATTGTACTGATATTCGGTCTACTTGCTGACCTGATGAATACCTGGCTGTTGAATACGGGCATCCTCAGGTGGTATGTGAATAAGAATCCCAAGGGGGTGAAGACATGAGCGAAGAAAAACCAAAGGGGCTGTTGAGTGACTGGCGTGTACGTATATTCATAATAGCCATTCTGCTTTCTCTTGTTGCAATCCAGCCCTGGTATTCGGCAGATGAAGGTTTTGATACCAACCTCGATTATGGACTTGATCTTGAAGGGGGTTCCTGGTTACAGGTAAGCCTGCAGGGTGCTGTAATACAGGCCAATGTAGACTCTGGAATGACTGCAAGTGCTCTTGTCGAAAATATTGTTGGCTCTCCGGTTGAAGTCGTGAATGTCATACCACCCTCTGAAGGGCAATCCACAATCACCATCTCCCTAAAAACACAAGCTTCAGTGACCCAATCCCAGCTAAATCAACTGGGTCTGAGTGATTCTTCAGTAAGTAGAGAAGGCAATCTTTCAGAGATCACTCTTTACACAACAGAACAACAACTGATAGCCACATATCTCTCCGAGGAACTCAATGCCGAGGTAATTCCCTATGCAGTTCCCGGCGGTGTGGAATATGAAATCAGGACCAAAGCAGAACAGGAAACTGTTGAAAATTTATTGGCTGATGTTGGCGGTTCTCTGCTGACCGATGAAAACGGTGACAAACTCTATCGGAAGGGTGTGCGCACAGAGACACGGGACCTTACTAAAGAGATCCTCAGTGAAAAACTCAATGCCCTTGGTCTGAAGGATATACCGGTACGTACGGTGGGTGATGAATACATACTGATGGACTTTGCAGGTATCGATCTTACAACTGCCAAGGAGATTGCCCAAAAACCTGGTAAATTTGAAATACGGATACAAACCGAAGGCAACAATACCAAACATGTGCTCTACGGTGACGATATTTCCAGTGTCGGTGTCCCCTCACGTCATGATGGACAGTGGTACACTCCATTTAAGCTGACCCTTGATGGGGCAAACGCTCTCCAAGAAGCTGCAATAGAGACAGGTGCAGTAAACGATCCCAATTCTCACTGGCTTTACATGTATCTTGATGATAAGGAAGTATATGGTGCTCCGCTAAGCCCTTCAGCTGCATCCCGTATAAGGACGAACCCAATTTATTCCTGGGAAGCTTCCACAGGTGCAGATAATGAAAGTAAGGCACAGGCCGAGCAACTCCAGATACACCTGCGTGCAGGAGCCCTGCCGGTCAATGTGGAGCTCGTAGGTTCCGGACAGGTCGATGCTTCACTGGGAGACCAGTTCAAGAAACAGGCAGTGCTTGCAGGATTGCTTTCAATGCTTGCAGTTGCCGGTGTGGTCTACAGACGTTATGGTAAAAAACAGATTCTTGTGCCGATGGTGGCAACTTCTGTTAGTGAAGTACTCATGATCCTCGGGTTTGCTGCAGCTGTAGGGTGGCAACTTGACCTTCCAAGCATTGCCGGTATAATAGCAGTGATAGGTACGGGTATCGATCACCTTGTGATAATTACCGACGAGGTGCTCTATGAGGGTAAATTACCACCAACCAAAGTTTATCTTTCGAGGATTACCCGGGCTTTCAGTATAATCTTTGCAGCAGCTGCAACCACGATTATTGCAATGTCGCCCCTGGTTGTCATGGGCTTTGGGGCCCTGAAAGGTTTCGCCATAACTACCATTGTCGGTGTATTGATCGGTGTACTTATTGCCCGTCCGGTATACGGTAAGGTGATAAAGGAAGTGCTTCAGGAAAAAGGAGAGGGGCAATGAAAGATCTCTGGACATTGAAATACAGGCCACAGGACCTGGGTGATTTTGTAGGCAATGAAAAGGCAATATCAATAATGCAACATCTGGTATCTGCCGGGAAATTGCCACACCTTGTAGTCCACGGTCCTGCAGGAAGTGGAAAAGCATCTGCTGTATTTGCCCTTGCAAGAGGCATTTATGGTGATAACTTTGAGCACAACTTCACCTATTTCAATGCTTCAGATTTTTTCGATCAGGGGAAACGTTATCTTGTAAGGGACAAACGTTTTGTGCGTATTCTGGGTACGGATGATCCCAAAAAGATAAGGTCAAGTGTAATTTCGATATTTAAGGACCTGGTAAATGAATATGCAAGTATGGGCTCAATTGATGCAGATTATAAGATAATCTTTGTCGATAGTGCGGAATCCCTCAATGAAAGCGCCCAGCATGCTTTGCGCCGGATTATGGAACGCTACAGTCGCACCTGCAGGTTCATCTTTTCCACAACCCAACCCTCAAGACTGATCTCCCCTCTGCGCTCCCGTGGTCTGCAATTATTTTTCACCTACGTGTCGGATGAAGAACTTGTAGGTTTCCTTGGTGATGTTGCTGATAGGGAGGGTCTTGCTTATGAGCCAGAAGTTCTCGTAAGTCTTGCGCGTCATTGTAAGGGCAACGTGGACTGTGCTCTGCGGCTTCTCCAGTCTGCAGCTCTTCAACATGCCGGCGAAAAACTATCTGCAGACATAATCTTTGAGGTAGTAATGGAAGATGTACCTGCGGGTGTTTCTTCCCTTCAGGAAGCCATCTCAGCTGCGGATTTTCCCCTGGCACGTAAAGCGATTGATAAAATGCTTATTGAAGACGGTATGTCAGGGGTGGAAATTGTCAGGCATTTATATCGGATTGTGAATGATACCGGTGAATCTCCCGCAATCCTTGCCCGGATCCTGTTGAAGATTGCCGATGCTGACCTGAATGTCAGGAGTGCCGCTAACGACAGGATACATCTTGAACGACTGGTCACGGAGATGGCCAATGTCTGATGAGAGTGATTTTGCTAAAGCCTGCAGGAAACTTGTTGAGCTGGTTCTTGAAGATTTAACATTGGATAAAGTGCAGTTCAACAGGGAAAAACTGAACATAAGCAGGCAATATGGGCTGTCAACGCTTCCTCGTAATTCCGATGTCATAGCCGCTGCTTCTGATAGTGAAAAAGAATATGTGCGCAGCCGGCTGCGGCGTAAACCTGTAAGGACAATATCCGGTGTGGCGGTTATTGCGGTTATGACATCTCCTGCACCCTGTCCTCACGGTGTATGTGTGCCCTGCCCCGGCGGGCCTGCATCTGCTTTTGAGTCTCCTCAGAGTTATATGGGAAGGGAGCCCGCCGCCATGCGGGGTATACAGTATGAGTATGACCCCTACAGGATAGTGCACGCACGCCTGAAACAGTTGCAGGAAATCGGGCACGAAGTCGATAAGGCAGAACTTATAGTCATGGGAGGTACATTTACATCCCGTAATATGGATTACCAGGAATGGTTCACCAAACGTTGTCTTGAGGCGATGAATGATTTTAAGGGGCATCAATGGCGGGATAGTGTCCATAATGTTTACGGCTATATTCCTATCGAAGATGTACAGGAGACCAATGAAAGTTCTGCGGTTCGCAACATAGGTATAACCTATGAGACACGTCCCGACTGGACATCTCCTGTGGAGGTAGACCGGCTTCTGGATTTTGGTGCTACAAAAGTAGAAATCGGGGTGCAAAGTGTATACGATTTTGTACTTTCAAGGATGCGTCGGGGCCATACAGTTGCCGACACCGCTGAGGCAAATCGCGTATTACGCGATAGTGGCCTGAAAGTAGGTTTCCATATAATGCCCCATCTTCCGGGTTCGGATAATGAGCGGGACCTGCGGGGATTTAAAAAACTGTTCAGTGATTCACGTTTCATGCCGGATTTCCTGAAGATCTATCCCACTCTTGTAACCGAAGGTACAGAGCTTGAAAAAATGTGGAGGGCAGGCAAGTACGATCCCCTCTATGATGAAGAAGCTGTGGAACTGCTTGCTGACATAAAAGCAATGCTCCCCAGGTGGGTGCGGCTGCAACGTATCCAGCGGGATATTCCTGCACAGCAGATATTGGCCGGTGTGAAAAAGAGTAATATTCGCCAGCTTGCAGGCCAGCGACTTCTGCAAAAAGGTGGCAAATGCAGTTGTATACGTTGCAGGGAAGTTGGTCATAATATCCTGAAAGAAAGGCCACCTTCAATAGAAGATATTGAATTTATGGTGCAATCCTACTCTTCCTGTGGTGGGGAGGAACATTTCCTATCGTTCGAGGATGTCAGTCAGGACATCTTGATTGGATTTTTGAGGTTGAGGTTTCCGAACAATCCACATCGGCCTGAACTTGATAATTCGGCTCTTGTGCGGGAATTACATGTTTATGGTTCAATGGTTGTCGTGGGTGGATCTGCAAAGGATCACGACTGGCAACACAGGGGTTATGGTCTCAGGTTGATTTCTGAGGCTGAGAAAATGGCAAAAGATGCCGGTTTTGAAAAACTCAGTATTATCAGCGGTATTGGTGTACGTGAATATTACCGGAAACTGGGTTATGTTCTGGAAGGCCCTTATATGGTAAAATATCTTTAAGCGTAAGCGTGGAGTAGTTCAATTCTTTTCTGTGTATACTGTACTTTTTTATAGTTTTATTGGAATACAGTATTACTGTAATACCAGGATACAAATTATGGTGGTCACATGGTTTCAGAAGTTGAAATGAACAATATTCTTGTAGCTTTGAATGAAATCAATGATAAGCTCGACAGGCTGTTATTCCAGCAGGATTCTTCGTCTCATGTTTCACAGGAAGATGGTTTAAATGAGCTCGATGTAATGACCCTTCTTTCCCTGCCGGATCATTTGCGCACGACAGCGACCGTCTTATTTGAAATGGGAACTGCAACCGCTGCACAGATTTCGGAAAAAACATCTAAGGAAAGAGCAGTTGAAAGCAATTATCTCAATCAGCTTGTACGTATGGGTCATGTACACAAGTACAGAAATGGCAGAAAAGTCTTTTTTACAGTTCAATAAAGATAACATATTTCTGAGTGAAGAAAAATTAATATTAATCACTGTGATTAATCTTCAGCAGAATAATTAATGTATAATACATCTTCATTCTGAAGAATGGGTCTCTATATTTAAAAACAAAAGATATTTCCATCAAGAATTGGTGTCATTGTTACGAATTTATTATTGATGGTGGTTTATTTAATTAAGCAATTAATCTGTGGGCAAATCAAATGAAAGATACGTTTACAATTGCAGTCCACTCTCCACGTGGGGGTACGGGAAAAACAAGTGTTGCCATCAATCTTGCATGTGCTTATGCAAAAGAAGGTAAGGATGTATGTTTGCTTGACATGGACCTGAAATCTCCCAGCACATTTAATGGCATGTTCCCTCCCTCGAGTGAGTGGATAAATGATATTTTTGATTACAAAAAAAACATACGTCAAGTAATAGTGGATGGTTCAAAAAGCATTGCTTCAGAGGCTCGTTTCTATGTAGGTTACTCAAATCCCGAAATTTCCGCAATCAGGGAATTTTCTTCAAAGGACAGGAAATGGCAATCAAATGCACTCAAAGCATTGATTCAATCCAAAAAAGATCTTCATAAGGAAGGTTTTGACGTTGTAATTATGGATACAAGTCCCGGGGTGGATTTCACATCGGTCAATGTTGTGGCAAGCAGTGATTACGTCCTGATGGTAGTAAAACCCAATGAATACTGTCTCACAAATATAAAGCAGGCAATTGATGGAATATACACCCCCCTGGGCAAAAAATGTGGGATTGTGGAAAACATGTGTCTTGATGAACAATCATTGCAAATGGGTGAAAAATATGGAGTGCCTGTACTTACTTCGATTCCATGCATGTGTGAGGTGTCCGCGCATGGCCTATCCAAAATATTTACTGTCGAAAAATCTTCCCATCCCTTTTCCAGTGCTATGGATAGGTTGAAGAATAGTATCGATTATTAATTCATTTTTCTTTTTCAACTTACCGAGCAGGAGTCCCCTTCCGTAAGGTAGGGGAGGAATGCGTCTATTGATTCACAGTAAAGTATTTATAATTTACGTGTGAATATAGTAGTATATGTTTCTCACTAAAACAGTTATCCTGAAAATAGCAAATCCTGATAATGATTTGGTGGAAACTATGCAGAAATATTCAGATGGAATGAACTATGCTTCTGAAGTTCTTTTTGATAAAGGTAAACCAATTCCAGCAATGAAGTTACAGCAGGAAGTTTACTCCTATCTTCGTGAAACATTAAAATTGAAATCTCAGATGAGTTGTAACATTCCAAGACAGGTTGCTGGATGTTACAAAACATTGAAGAAACAGAAAAAGGCAAAATGGCAAAAGGTAGAGTTTTCGCCATCCTCAATGACTTTTTCATACAAAAGGGATTTTGTAATTGATGAAGATACGGTCAAAATAACTACTATCAACGGAAGAAAAGCATATTCCATTTTGAATTATGAACATGCGAAACAGTATTTTGATGGCTCATGGAAATATCAGGCATCCAAAGTTGTAAAACATAAAGATGGAGATTATTATTTCCATTTATCTATTGAAAAAGAAGTTCCTGATAAAGAAATAACAGACGCTTCTACATTCATGGGTATAGATGTAGGTATGAACTATCTTGCTGTTGCTTCTACCACTGACAAGAAATGTAGTTTTTTTGCTGGTGGTGAAATTAAGAATCTTCGCAACCAATACAAGTCAATGCGAAAGCGTTTACAATCGAAGGGAACTTTATCTGCAAAACGTATGTTGAAACATATTGCAGGTAAAGAGAAACGTCTTATGCGAGATGTAAACCACACAATCTCAAAGAAAATTGTGAAGTTCGCAACTGAAAAAGGTGTATCTGTAATAGGTCTGGAAGATTTATCAGGAATACGTGATTCCACTCTTTATAAAACTCCCAAAAAGAGAAGACATAACCACAGTAGTTGGGCTTTCCGCCAATTACAAACATTCATTGAATACAAAGCAAGAGAAGCAGGTATAATTACACATTATGTTGACCCCTCTTATACCTCTCAAACATGTATTCGATGCAATCATATCTCAAAAAACAATCGTAACAGGTTGTCTTTTAGATGTGAAAAATGTGGTTATGAAAACAATGCCGACCTAATCGGTGCAATGAACATTGAACACAAAACACGGGATTACAGGTATATCCTGGAATCTCAGGGGTGCTTGTCAGCCACCCGGACGAATGCTTAATTGACATTCAAGCCCCTTCCGTCAGGGAGGGGTAGTTGACGTGGGTATACAAATATTACCTCTTTATACATACTGCTTCCAAGGTCGAAAATAAAGAGTGCTGACAGGCTTCCTGCAAGATGGTCTGTGGAGACGGCAAGTAGTGAACATGCAAAAAGGTATAGATATCCTTTGTTTTTGGAAAAAAAGGATATTTTGTTTTCTATTCTGGTAAAAGTAAGGAAAAATACAATAGATAATACATGTAACCAGGGATAATAAAAAACCTCTCTTCCCACTCCTGTTGCGAACCAGATGGCGATTAATAGGCATGGGAGAATGATTGCTCTCTTTTTCTTCCCTGTTATTACCAATCCAGCTACAAGGGAGGCACTTGCAATAAATAGCGGGCTTATGAGATAGAATGGGTTATTGAGCAACATATCAACATGCACTATACGGTGGACTGAAATAGCTGCAAGGGATACAATGGCTCCATATACCGGGCCAAGAAGCAGTCCGTTCAGTGTGCCGAAAATCAGTGTGGAACTAATTTTCACATTCTCCATTCCTAAAACTCCCTGTATGTCAGGAAACCAGATGGCAAAATATGTTGCAACAAAAGCGACTAACAGATGCAATTTTCTTATTTTTTTGTCTCCCGATATCATGGAATAGGTTTTCCGCAGCACATATCACTATCAGTTGCACAAAAAATAAATAATTATGTATATACGGTTCGAGTTCATTTCATCAGAAATCATATATACGTTCATTCCAATCTAGCAGCTGATCGAGCATGATGTTAATTGGAGAAGCACTTATTGGCGAGGAACCCGAACTCGCACATATTGATCTTATGATCGGTGATAAGGAAGGACCTGTTGGGCAGGCCTTTGCTACCGGTATGACTCAGTTATCCGCAGGACATACTCCCCTGCTTTCTGTGATCAGGCCGAACCTACCCACAAAACCTTCGACCCTCATCGTTCCCAAGGTAACGGTAAAGAATATGGACCAGGCATCCCAGATATTTGGTCCTGCACAGGCAGCTGTTTCAAAAGCGGTTGCAGATGCCGTGGAAGAAGGAATTGTACCCAAAGAAAAAGCTGACGATCTTGTGATCGTGGCCAGCGTATTCATACACCCTCAGGCTCTGGATTACAACCGCATCTACAGGTATAATTACGGTGCGACCAAACTTGCACTGAAAAGAGCAATGGAGAATTTCCCTGCCATAGACACTGTACTGGATGAAAAAGACAAAGGTTCCCATGCAGTTATGGGATTCAAAGTTTCCAGACTATGGGACCCTCCATACCTGCAGGTAGCACTGGATAATCCAAACCTGGAAGCAGTGCTCAATGTTGTAAGACAGCTGCCCAAGAGTGACCACCTCATCCTTGAAGCAGGCACTCCTCTGATAAAACGTTACGGTGTGGATGTAATCACCAAACTGCGTGAAGTCAAACCTGATGCTTTCATCGTGGCTGACCTGAAAACACTGGATACCGGTAACCTTGAGGCACGTATGGTGGCAGATGCCACAGCTGATGCAATTGTGGTTTCCGCCCTTGCACCGGTGCCAACTCTTGAAAAGGCAATCTCAGAGGCCCACAAGACAGGTATTTATGCTGTAATGGACACACTCAATCATCCTGATCCTATGGATGTACTGGAAAAACTCGATGAGCTTCCTGATGTTGTGGAACTTCACCGCGCCATAGATGTAGAGGATACCGCTTATGCCTGGGGTAGTATTGAGGCTATCAAGGAACTGTCCCCGAAGATCCTTGTGGCAGTTGCCGGTGGTGTACGTGTGCATACGATACCTGATGCTCTCAAGGCAGGAGCCGATATCCTTGTTGTCGGACGTGCAATTACAAATTCCAGGGAAATTCGCCAGTCTGCAGAACAGTTCGTCGAAGGCCTGAACAAACCCGAGATAGACCAGTTCAGAGTAATGACTGATTTCTGAGGAGATTCCCATGGACTCGCCCCTTATAGTTGTGAACTTCAAAACCTATTCACAGAGTACAGGTGAGGCAGCAGTAAAAATTGCTGCTGCCTGCAGGGATGTAGCCGCAGATGCGGGAGTGACCATTGGGGTTGCTCCCCAGCTTTGTGACATCTACAGGGTTTCTTCTCAGGTGGATGTACCTGTCTATGCCCAGCATGTGGATGGTGTTTCCCCGGGTAGCAATACCGGCCATGTAATGGCCTCCTGTGTACAACAGGCAGGGGCGGTGGGATCTCTTATCAACCATTCCGAACGCAGGCTCAAACTGGCGGATATTGAAGCATCGGTGCGTGCAGCCCGGGCAGAAGGCATTACCACGATTGTGTGCACCAATAACATTCCCACAACAGCAGCAGCTGCAGCTTTGAATCCGGAGTATGTTGCAGTGGAACCTCCCGAGCTCATTGGCACGGGTGTACCGGTCTCCCAGGCTGATCCGGAGGTAGTGAGGGGGTCGGTTGAAGCTGTAAAAAGAATAAATCCTGATGTTCAGGTTTTGTGTGGGGCGGGTATTTCCCGGGGAGAAGACCTCTCCGCCGCAATGGATCTTGGTTCTGTAGGCGTTTTGCTTGCATCAGGTATAGTAAAGGCAGAAGATCCCAGGTCAGCCCTGGAAGATCTTGTCAGCCAGATTTAAAAACCCAGTTGCCACCATGCAATAAACATAAGCAAGGTGGCTATTCCTAATTTTAATCCCATTGAAAGTTCTATGTTGAAATGCCTCATAATCATATTTGATATCCCGATAGGTGGCGGGGATATGAGCAGGGCTGCAATAAAGAGGGCAATGCCTGGAATATAGTTATTATCAACAATTATCAGGTATAATCCCAGGAGTCCCAGATATATGCCAAGTCCTGATATCAGGATCAGTCCCATTTTGTAAAACCTGAGATATTCGGTAATATCTTTGCCGAAAGCAGCTTTCACTCCGCTTTTTTGTGTTTGTTTTTTCAACCTATCACCCTGCTATATCTTCGATTGGATATGTGGCTGCTGGCATAAATAATTGCTTTAATTGCGCAGGCTACATCCCATACCTTCCAATAATTCTTCCATATCCCTTTGTATTTCGCAGGCATCCAGATCGCCGCGTATGTTCAAACGGAAGGTTGCACTAGGACCCATTTTGTGGAGATACGTATCGATTGTTTCGACTTTTACCCCATCTATGTGACAATCCAGGATTTGTTGTATCGTAAAAGGTCTGGCAGAACGGGGAATGAAAACAGAGATGTCGCGCAGAGTTGGTTTGAGTTTATTCTCTTTCCAGTGATTCAATTCATCTGCTGACAGGGTCCTTATGTTACCTATTTTGAGTTGCAGTTCCCTTTTCCCTTCTTTAAGGGTTACATTATGTGAAGTAACCTTTTTGATAATTCCAACATGTATATTTCTGGAATATATGTGCAAAAGTCCCCTCTCTTGACCTGTGGAGTGTACGAGTTCCTCGAATTCGGCTACCTTACTGTTTATGAGTTTGTCCGAGCGACGTAAAGCAGAGGCCGTGTCGCCAAAATGTAGGGCTGCGGCTTTCATTTCTTCACAGAATTGTCCTGTGTCATGGGAACGTACCATTGAAGAAAAATGTCTGCATTGATCTATAAACACGTCATGTACGTGGATAACTTCAGGATTCTCCATCTGGATGAGGGCATAAAGTTCGGGGTTTTGCCCCAGAATACGTCCCACAAAATCCAGCATTATATCATATACCGGACTCATAAAACGCCGGGAACCTTTCACATCAAAATCCAGCGTCTGCATGGTTGCGCCAATGGTAATATAGGCAAAATGGGTGAGTCCCTGCACAATGGATACAAAATGGTCATGTTCATCGGGAGTTATGATTTCTATATTCGCCTCTTCTTCACTTAAGAGGTTGAATATATGGTCAAACCATTGATCACACCTGCCTTCTACGGGGGTGAGTATAAAGGTCTGGCCCTGCAGGGAGGGAATAGAAGGACCAAACATTGGATGGGTCCCCAGAAATTCTACATTTTCAGGAACATATTTTTTCATGGCCTCAACAGGTTTTTTCTTCAATGATGTCAGGTCCATGAGCAAACTCCCCTTTTTCATTTTAGGGGCCGTCTGTGCTATAATGGTAGGTGTTATGTTGATTGGTACTGAAATTATCACAATGTCACATATCGGGATCACAATCTCAGGCTCAGCTGTAAAATGCACACCCAGTCTTTCGGCAACTTCCACTTTTCCACTGCGGCCACTTATCCATACTTCATAACCACGTTTTTTGAAAAAGGTTGCAAACCACTGACCCATTTCCCCCGTACCACCGATAATGAGTATTTTCAATCCAGGCCCTCCAGTACGGCCTTGCGCATGACTTCCACCGGTGGTTTTTGGCCGGTCCATATCCTAAAAGCTTCGGCACCCTGGTGGACAAGCATTGCAACCCCGTTGATAGGTTTGGCGCCTGCAAGTTCTGCTTGATGCAGCAGTTTTGTTTGCAGGGGATTATAAACTATGTCAAAAACAGCCAGATCCGGATGCAGGATATCCCGATTGGCAATGGTTGCATCAATATGTGGATGCATTCCCACGGACGTGGCATTGATCAGTATGTCACTGTCTTGCAACAGTCCTTTTAGATCCTCCAGTCCTGCATGACTACAACCGACATCCTCTGCAAGAGCTTCTGCCTTTTCAGGGGTACGGTTTGCAATTGTTACACAAGCTCCCTTTTCTGCGAAATGAAAGGCAATTGCACGGGCGGCACCCCCGGCACCGACAAGAACGACGTTAGAGGATTTTATTCCCACTCCTGCTTCCCGCAGAGCCAATTCAGCTCCCAGCCCATCTGTGTTGTGGCCACGTATCCCATCATTGAAGGATACAGTATTGACAGCCCCTATCCTGCGGGCCAGTGTATCAGGGTTTGTAAATTCTAATGCTTTTTCTTTATGGGGCACAGTGATATTGAGGCCGCCAAAACCCATTGCCTGTGCTCCCTGAATGGCGTCTTTGAGATTTTTTTTCATTACCCTGAATGCATGGTATTCACAATCCATTTTCAGTTTCCTGAACGCTGCATTGTGCATTGCCGGGGAGAGGGAATGTTCGATAGGGTCTCCCAGTACACCGAATACCTTTTTCATACAATAGTCTCCAGGGCCTTTTTAAGCTGGTCTATTCTGATCTGTCCCGGAGCGACCGGTTTTTCCACGCAGCCGTAGGTCAGTAATGAACCGTATCTGCAGGCAATAACCCTGCTGTGACGTCCCAAATCCCCCATAGCAATAACACAAACTTCTCCCCTTGCCTGCAATGCAGCATGGAAAAGTTCCAGTATATCTTCGGGTTTTTGAGGCATGACGGCGAGTTTGGCTATATCGGCTCCCTTATCCGTGCATTCGTTGAGAATAGCAACCATCTCTTTTAGAGGAGGTGTGGTCTCAAAGAAATGGGAGGACATAATTACCTTTGTTCCCTGTGATTTTGCCTCCTCTACCAAACGGTTTCGAAGGCAATCGGTACTTTTGCGCTCGATATCGATCATATCCACATAAGGAATCAAATCTTCCAGCAGGGTCATTCTTTGCTCTTCTGGTCCCTGCCAGTTGCCGCCTTCGGAATGTGCACGATTGGTTGCAATACGAGGTAATTCACCCTGTGAATCCAGCAAGTCGAACAATTTCTTTGCCTGCACAGCCTCTTTTTGTTCAAGCAAATCCAGCCTGATTTCCAGAATATCCGCACCAAGCACTTTGGCGATGCGTGCCTGTAAAAGAGGGTCGCTGTCAATGGATGCGACAATTTTTACATCTTTGTCGGGGACAAAATCTGTCATGTTCATTTCTCTATGATTGTTTCCTGGACTTTCATCCCGAAATGCCTGCCAGTATCTTCCATATGCACCAGGACCTCGTCCCCTTCCTTCAGAGAGGCTATGGATACCGGTTTTCCATTGCTTGAAACCAGTTTTATTGTTTCTGCATTCTGGAGGATATTTTTCACTGTATTGCCGTCTTTGGATTGGGCTTCCACAAGCATCAGGGGGCGGCGTTCGATCTTAACCCTGCCCACAATTCCCTTACGCTGCTGGCCTTCTGAATTGACAATCGTTACTTCGTCACCTGCTTCCAGCTCGGACAGGTATCTTGTTTTATCCCCGATCTTAACATAAGCATGAACTGCTCCGGCATTTACCCTGAATGGCCTGGATGCTACATAGGGACTTTCTTCGGATTCAGAATGTACAAGGAACATTCCGGAGGATTGGGAGCCCACAAGCATACCTTCCCCTCTTTCCATCAGGTTACAGGTATCCACGCAAACCCTGTCCCCCATTCCGACAGGCTCTATTTTGGTGATGGTGGCAGGTACAAGATCAATTCCCTCTACACCTGCTTCTTCTGCAAGTTTTACGGTTTCCTTCAGGGTATCGGGATTGGCGGTATCCAGCAGGACGCCATCTGACCCATGCTCCATGGTCTCCAGGGCAAGTTTAACCTCATCGGCGTCTCTGACACCGGATATTATACTCACTTCTTTTTCCTGGAGTTGTGCTATGAGGTTTTCCAGAGGGATGACTTTCCAGTCTGTACCGATAGCGATCAGGTAATCACATTCAGTTCCGATTGCAGCGGCAAATTTCTCATATTTCTTGTCCTGGATTACCACCAGGGCAGCGATACTCTTTTTCTGGCGTCTCAATGTTGCCAGCTGTTCAAAATCCCGGGAGTTGCTCATGTCCACAGGTAATGGAAGTGTCCCGTCGCCTTCTCCACCGCGACCGATAACTATTATGTCTGCGGCAGTATCCGCATTATCGGTAAATGCAGCAATTTTGATGTCTCCGAGTTCTTTTGCTTTATCTACATCCTCTGCCTCTACCAGAACACAGTCGGCACCTGATTCCAGGCCGCCTGTTATACGCTCCTTCTTCTCTTCCCAGTCGCCTTCGTCGGCACGTATCCATACCTGCTTTTTCATTTTGTATCCTCACTGAAGTTGCTTGAGGGCTTCATCCACGGTTTTATTCTTGTGTGCGATCTCTGTGATCGCCCGGGTCATCCGGGTGGGGCTTGGGTGCTGGAACACATTTCTGCCAATAGCAACACCGCGAGCACCTGCATCCATTGCTTCACGAATCATTTCCAGGAATTCCCTGTCAGTATTGGTCTTTGGTCCCCCTGCAATTACTACGGGTACAGGGCAGCCTTCTACGACCCTGGAGAAGCTTTCAATATCTCCGGTGTAGACGGTCTTAATCACGTCAGCTCCAAGTTCAGCTCCTACGCGAGCAGCGTGGGCTACCATCTGTGGATCCCTCGGGTTTGTGACTTTTCTGCCCCGGGGGTACATCATCGCAATCAGGGGTATGCCCCAATAGTCACACTGTCTACCTATGTGACCCAGTATCTTAAGTTGTTCGGATTCGGTTTCCGACCCCACGTTGATGTGTACGGATACGGCATCTGCTCCCATGCGGGATGCTTCCTCTACAGTACAGACCAGCACTTTGTCATTGGGATCGGGTCCCAGTGAAGTTGATGCACTCATATGGAGTATCAGTCCTACATCATGGCCATATCCTCTATGACCGTGCAGGATCATGCCTTTTTGCATAAGTACTGCATTGGCTCCTCCTTCAGCAACGCTATTTATGGAATCTGCTATGTTGATCAATCCCTCTATTGGTCCATCTGTAATTCCGTGGTCCATAGGTATGATAACCATATTTCTGCTGTCTCTGTCCATGATTCTTTCAATTCGAATTTGTTTTCCTATTTCTGGCATATTACCTCTCCGCAAGTATCGTGTTAGCATGTGACATGGTATCCCCCAACTCTATTTATAATTTTCCCTTTTTCTTTTCTATAAGGGTTTGCGTATACAAAAAAAGTTAACATTTTGCCGGAATAAGCTTATATATGCAGTTCTCCTTCTGGCAGATATGGAAGAGTTGAGAATCCTTGTGATCAATAATCACGGACAATTCTGTCACCTTATTCACAGGACCGTAAGGGATCTTGATATGGATACAAGTATTGTTCCCAACACAACTTCGGTTGAGGAGGTCATTGCTGAAAAACCGGATGGATTGATCTTTAGTGGCGGTCCTTCTCTGGAAAGAGGAGGTCTATGTGAAGAATACGCAAAAGAACTGGATATTCCTATTCTTGGTATATGCCTGGGTCACCAGCTTATCGCACATGCCTACGGCGGGTCCACAGGAGCCGGCAGCCATGGAGGATATGCTGCCGTGGATGTAGAGGTTGTGGAGGAGGATGATATTCTAAAAAGGCTCGGTCCCCGTATTTCTACCTGGGCTTCACATGGGGATGAGGTTACAGAACTACCGCCGGGTTTTGTGAAACTTGCCCGCTCTGATATATGTGCAATCGAAGCTATGAAACATCCAGACAAACCGCTGTACGGTATCCAGTGGCACCCTGAGGTTGCACATACGGACAAAGGCGAGGAATTATTCAGGAATTTCTTCGAGGTCTGTGCAAATTATAATAAGTAAAGGTCCCGCCAGGTCTTTACTTATTTTCATAAGTCTTCTGTAGCAGCAGGGCATCCTCTTCCAGATTTGGACTCTCACATATAACAAGCCCCTGTACCCCGAAGTCCTTCAATGTTTGCATGAGTTCTGAATAATTCAGGTCTGATTCCTCGAGCACAAGATGGTTCTTTTCTCCTTTGTCGGTATACTCGATTCCTGAAATATGCATGTGCATATTTTTCAGGCCTTCCTTGCCCAGGTATTCCTCGACCTTTTCCAGCACTGCACTGAATTCTGCATAACTGTTTTCCTCACCTTTTGAACGGGCGTGTAAATGGGCAAAATCGATGCATGGCATGACGCCTTCAATATCTGCTGAAAGAGCGAGGGTTTCTTCCAGATTGCCAAACTGGCTGGGTTTACCCGTGGTTTCCGGGCGCAGGGTCGCATTGATTCCCTCATCTTCAAGTTGGCCTGCAAGTTTTTCCAGCAGAGTCTCCACTTTTAAAAAAACGGTGTTACCATTTTGTTCATGGTAATAGGCAGGATGGAAGACTATTGAGCTGGCTCCACAGATATTGCCTATATAGGCAGAATCATAGATGCGTTTGATGCTGGCCTGGATTTTTTCCTCTTCTTTTGAATTCAGGTTTATGTAGTAGGGTGCATGTACACTCAGGGAAATCCCTGTTTTGCGGGCTGTATCTGCGATTTTTTCTGCAGTAGGCTCTTTCATCCGCACTCCTCGCACAAATTCCAGTTCCATGCAACCCAGGCCAAGTTTCTTTACCCGTCGGATGCCTCCTTGACTTCCCCTGCCTTTTGCACTAAGGGGTGTGCCGGCGGTTCCAATAAGAAGGGCCAATTCAGATCATCCCCAACTTGTCCTTGAGTTCTTCCAGTTTTTCGGGTGAAAATCCTTCAAGAACGCTGAAAAAAGAATCCATGTCCTCATCTTCCAGTCCCCTGACATCCTCTTTTCCTTCAATTGCAAGGTCTGCCAGGTATTCCACATCTGTGCGGTCCAGTTTTTCCAGACGATTGCGGAAATCTTCTCCTGATTCGGCAAAACGATGGGAAATCGGCCTGAGAATAAATGGATAGGGATGTCCCATCTGTGAAATATTGTTTCCGCCGGCTTCGGGGGCAAGTTTGTTAAAAATGTTCATGTCTCTGTCTGTAAATTCTCGTCCCATGCAGGAAAATAAGAGATTTTTCCTTTAAAACTTTCCTCTCAGATGGCCATGTATATCGATCTCGCCATTTGAGATCCGGGTTGATGATATGGGTTTTTCATCTTCTGCCATAACGTAGTCGATTTTGACAATTTCAAGTTGCTCTTTTCCATCCTCCCTGCGGAGTTTGTTTATTTTTTCAGCAACAGCGTATGTTTCCGGGGAAACCACAATATATCTGTAGTCACCATTGACGGTGGTGCCAAAAGGGTCTTCCAGTTTTTGGATCTGGTAATTTTTATCAGGAATATCAAGGCTGGCAATATAATCTTCAAGCTGGTTGCGACGGGTGGCATAGGAGGGAATGTTCCTGTCCTTCTGTCCTGCCATCGAGTCGGATGTGAGGCCAATGTCAAGTAAATCTCCCGCCGCGATTTCAAAAGCCCTGCGAAGAAGTTTACGATGGCCATCATGGAGGTATTCGAAGGTGCCTCCCACAGCAGTTTTTGGCATAGTTTGTGTGAGGGTTTCCCGGTTGATAAATATTTGTAAATATTAGTTGCATACGCAACAAATATATAATCCCTTTTCCCTCATAGCAGCCAATGAATCAAGATGATCATCTACATAGTCTGGGTGCAATGGTTGCTTGTCTCCATCAGCACAACCTGCGTTATCTATCAAGGGAACTGGAAAAATACGGAATTGGTGGAGGACAGTTTAGGTTTTTGCTTGCTCTGTATCATCTTGAAGGTATTCGTCCTGACGATTTGTCCCGGCTGCTGATGGTCAACAGGGCCACTACCACAAGGGCTTTGCAAAGATTGGAGGATGCAGGTTATGTCCTCCGAACCCCTGATCCTCTGGATAGGCGTGCACTGAAAGTGAACCTCACCGAAAAAGGGCATCGTATGCATCAATTTATACAACAACTTTCAAAGCAGAGAAGTGAGAGCATGCTTGCAGGCTTTTCCCCTGAGGAAAAGGCACAACTCAGGAAATTAATGGAAAAAGCTATTTCCAATTGCAGAGAGGAATGCAAATGAAGGCACAAAGTATTGCTCTTGGTTCGGAAAATATTGGCAAACTCCTTTTCAGGCTCTCTGCACCGGCCGCAGTTGGTATGGTTGTTATGGGGCTGTACAATATAGTGGATACGATTTTCGTCGGTCGTGCTCTTGGTTCTGAAAGTGTCCAGGGTATTGGTGGTATTGCTGTCAGTTTCCCTGTTATGATGATAGCAATGGCTATTTCCCTGGCGATCGGTCTGGGTGGCTCTTCCATAATTTCCCGTCGGCTGGGTAGCGATGATCTGGAAGGTGCGGAACATACCTTTGGTAATATTGTCGGTCTGTCTCTTTCGCTGGGGTTTCTGGTCCTTATCTTCGGTTCAATTTTTATTGTTCCCATTCTCAAAGCCTTCGGAGCAACACCGACGATATTGCCTTTTGCCAGGGATTATTTACAAATTATACTTTATGGTACTCCTTTAATCACGTTTGCCCAGGCTATCAATAATGTGGTGAGGTCTGAAGGCAATGCTAAAGTCGCTATGTATACAATGCTTATAGGAGCCGGCTTTAACATATTACTTGATCCCATCCTGATATTTGGTCTTGACATGGGCATCAAGGGGGCTGCGGCTGCAACTGTCATTTCCCAGTCTGTCACAACAATATTTCTGATACATTATTTCCTGTCAGGTAAAAGTAGCCTGCAATTCCATGCGGGTTTTATGAGACTGGATAAGGGCATAATCCGCGAAATGGTTGCAATCGGAGCATCCCCTTTTGCACGTAATTCTTCCACTAGTGCTATAGTGCTTGTTGTGAATAATATCCTGGCATTGTATGGTGGGGATGTCTCTATTGCAATTTATGGTATCTTTAACCGCATGCTTATGTTTTCCCTTATGCCGATGATAGGGCTGCTGCAGGGCATGCAACCGATAGTTGGATTTAATTATGGGGCACATAACTTCAAGAGGGTAAGAGAAACGTTGCGCATCTCTATAATGAGTTCATCTGTGATTGCAGTAGCAGCTTTTTTACTGCTGTTCTTTCTCGGAGCTAACCTTTTTTCGATATTCACAACAGATGCAACTCTTATAGAGGAAGGCACTGGTGCTACGAAGATCATGGTCCTTGCTGTCCCCCTGCTTGGTATCCAGTTTGTGAGTGGTGGTATGTATCAGGCACTGGGTAAGGCACGGCCATCTTTCATTCTTTCAACAGCCAGGCAGGTGTTCTTACTTCCCCTTGTACTCGTTTTGCCCTGGTTTTTTGATACTACCGGTGTGTGGATGGCATTCCCGATTTCGGATCTTCTGGCAGTTCTGCTTGCAGTGTATATGTTCATGAAAGAATACAGGTTACTTGAAAGGAGATCATCGGGTTTCTGAATACTTTCAATTCGCTTTGACTACATATAAATACGTTCAGCAGGATAGCATCATGAGTACAGTGTACAAGAGGGAAAACCAGTGCACCTAAAGGAGTATCAGATATGAGTGAAATTTTGCTTGAAGAACTTGATCATGTAGGGCCGGCAACAGCCCAGAAATTGAATGATGCGGGGTATAACAGTGTGGAAGCAGTTGCAGTCGCTTCCCCCTCAGAACTTGTGGCAACTGCCGAGATTGGTGAATCCACAGCTGCCAAGATCATAAGTGCTGCCCGCAGTGCAGCCGATATAGGTGGTTTTGAAACAGGGGATCTCGTGATGCAGAGGCGTATGGAAGTGGGCAAACTCCGCACGGGTTGTGAAGAATTCGATGAATTGATGGGTGGTGGGATAGAGACCCAATCAATCACCGAGATGTATGGGGAATTTGGTTCGGGTAAGACCCAGATAGCCCATCAGCTGGCGGTTAATACGCAGTTGCCAAGGGATATGGGCGGACTTGACGGTTCAGTCATAATTATAGACACAGAGAATACTTTCCGTCCTGAACGTATTGAGCAGATGGTTGCGGGTCTTTCACAAAAATTAGAACAGGATTTTGATCCTGCCGAGTTCTTGAAGAATATACATGTTGCAAGGGCTTACAATTCCAATCATCAGATCCTTCTGGTCGATGCAGCAATGGAAATGGCCAATAATCTCAAAAATACGGATAAACCGGTCAGGTTGGTTATTGTGGATTCCTTAACAGCTCACTTCAGGGCCGAGTATGTGGGCAGGGGTACACTGGCTGACAGGCAGCAAAAACTGAACAAACATCTGCATGATCTGCAACGTTTCGGGGACCTGAATAATGCATCAGTGATAGTTACCAATCAGGTAATGTCAAAACCGGATGCATTCTTTGGGGATCCTACACGTCCGATTGGCGGCCACATTCTGGGACATACTGCCACATTCAGGCTCTATATACGCAAATCTAAAGGTGATAAAAGGATTGTGAAACTCGTGGATTCGCCTTGCCTGCCTGATGGAGAAGCGGTTGCATGTATTACCACCGATGGCCTTTGTGATGCCTGAGAATAGTTATTTTATCAAACGTGCCTATTGTCCATAATGAAATTTAAAGCACTTGCAATAGATATTGACGGTACGATCACCTATAGTGATCGCCGTCTTCATTTTTTGGCAGCAGAACATCTGAGGGATCTGGGTATTCCAGTAGTTCTTGCCACGGGAAATGTACTCTGCTATGCTGCAGCAACTTCCAAGCTTATAGGACTTGGAGGTAAAGTTATTTCTGAAAACGGTGGGGTAATTTCCACAGGATTCGATACTAAACCTCACATTTCCGAGAGCATGGAGGAATGTGAAAAAGCGTTTTCCTATCTTTCCAGTCGTTTTGATCTGATTCGACTTGATGGTGACCTGAGAAAAACAGAAATTGCCCTGAGGCGCAATGTCAATGCAGGTGATTTACAAGCAAGTCTTGAAGGGGCAGGTTTTTCTATAGAAGTTATTGATACCCAGTTTGCCCTGCATATAAAAAGCAAAAAGGTCAATAAGGGTACGGGACTGGCAAAAATGGCATCCCTTATGGGACTGGATGTTTCTGATTTTATTGCAATAGGTGACTCTGTAAATGACCGGGAAATGCTTGAGCTAGCAGGTTACGGAATAGCGGTAGCCAATGCAGACTCCGGCCTTAAATTGATTGCAGACACTGTGACCTCCACATCTTTCGGGGGAGGTACAGTGGAGGCTCTTGAGATATTACGTCGAAAAAGTTTCTTTTAACTTATTGAGCGAGAGGTATCCCTCCTCAAATTAATGTGACAAAGTCACATTAATTAGGAAGGGGTAGTTCACTCCAGACTGGTGGCTATCTGTTTATCCACAACAATATAATCCTTGATTGAGCGGACTGCTTTGAAGGGTATCTTCAAAAACTGGCCGTCGGTAACATATTTAGATGTGTCAAGCCCGATGTCAGGTTTGACCATCAGGTCTTCAAGTTTGCCAGTTTTGACTTCCATTACTATATTGTCGAGTATACCAATTTCTGCTCCGTCTGTTGTCATGACCTGCTTGTTGGATAGGTTTTTTGCAAATACCTTTGGCATTTTCATAACCTCCTTTTCAAATATATCCCGTAAATGACCCTGCGTCTGTCTTGCGGATTGATCCGCCCTTTAATTTTTCTTGAACCCGGTTGTAGAAGTCTATCATGTCTTCATTGACCGTTGGCTTTACTTTTTCCATAGCTGAAAGGAAATGTCTTTTGCTTACCTTTTCATTATCGAAATTTTCTCTCAGGGATAACATTGCTGCTTCCCTGCATATGGACTCTATATCTGATCCAACATAGCCTTCAGTTATTGTGGCAAGTTCTTTTATGTCAACATCGCTATCCAGGGGTATGCCCTTTGTATGTATCTGGAATATTTTTTCCCTGCCATCTGCGAGTGTGGCTCCTACCATTACAAGCCTGTCAAATCTTCCTGATCGCAGTAATGCCGGATCAATAAGGTCCGGTCTGTTGGTGGCTGCAATGACAACTACTTCATTCAGCGGTTCAAGTCCATCAATCTCTGTAAGCATCTGATTGACAACCTGTTCGGAAACCCTGCTGCCCACATCACTGCCACCCTGTCTTGTCGAAGATATAGCATCGATCTCGTCAAAGAAGATTATACAGGGTGCAACCTGTCGTGCTTTTTTGAAAGTATCACGAATTGCTTTTTCAGATTCCCCGACATATTTGGACAATATCTGGGGTCCCTTGACACTGATGAAATTGGCATTAGATTCGTTTGCCACAGCTTTGGCAAGCAGGGTTTTGCCTGTTCCGGGAGGGCCATATAACAGTATTCCTGTGGGAGGTTTAATGCCCATCTGGCTTATTTTATCAGGCCATTTAAGCGGCCATTCGACTGCTTCGCTGATATCTTTTCTGGCCATGTCCAGCCCGCCAACATCATCCCATCCCACAGACGGTACTTCGACCATAACTTCCCTCAATGCTGAGGGCTCAATCTCCTTCAGGGCTTCCTCGAAGTCATCGGGCGTGACTTCCAGTTTATCGAGTATTTCCTGTGGAATTTCCTCTTCATCGAGATTGATGTCGGGAAGCAATCTCCTCAGTGCCCTCATGGAGGCTTCCTGTACAAGAGCTAATAGATCGGCTCCCACAAAACCCTGGGTATATTCTGCCAGGTGTTCAAAATATTCTTCATCGATATTTTCGTTAAGTGGCATTCCACGAGTGTGGATTTGAAGTATTTCGAGCCTGTCTTCACTATCCGGAACACCTATTTCGATTTCCCTGTCAAATCTGCCAGGGCGGCGCAGGGCCGGGTCAATAGAATCAAGCCTGTTTGTGGCTGCAATTACAACTACCTGTTTACGTTCATCCATTCCGTCCATCAGGGTGAGAAGCTGGGCTACAACCCTTCTTTCTACTTCTCCGGTAACGTCTTCCCTTTTAGGGGCAATGGAATCTACTTCGTCAACAAATATTATTGAAGGGGCATTCTCCGCAGCCTCATCAAATATTTTTCGCAGTCTTTCCTCACTTTCCCCGTAATATTTTCCCATTATTTCCGGGCCGGCAATGTTGATGAAATAGGCATTAGATTCGCTGGCAACTGCCCTTGCTATCAGGGTTTTCCCTGTGCCGGGTGGTCCATAGAGAATAACACCTTTTGGTGGGTCTATATTAAGACGCAGGAAGAGCTCGTGATGTTTCAACGGAAGTTCTATCATTTCACGTACCCGTTGAATTTCAGTTCTAAGCCCGCCGATATCCTCGTAGTTGATACCTCTGGCAGCTCCCTCATAACCCACTACAGGTTTCTGCTGGAGCTGGATCTCAGTATTTTCACTGATGATAAGTATGCCATCGGATGGCTCGGTTTCAACAGCTATTAGGGGAATGGCCTGACTACCCGGGGTAGTTTGCCCCATGGAACTGATTATAGGAATAATGTCACCTTTTACAAGGGGACGTTTCAGGATATTATGTTTGATAACGGCACTTGTATTGTCACCAAACTCCATGACGATTCCCTCCGGAGGTGCAAGGAGTACTTTCTCCGCAGGTATTGGCTCTGCCTTACTGAGTGTTATCCTTTCACCAATCCCCACTTCTGCATTCTGTCGTGTATAACCATCTATACGGGCAATTCCCTGTCCCCAATCCTGCCTGTCAGCACGCCACACTTTTGCTGTAGTTTGGCGCTTTCCTTCGATGAGGACAATGTCTCCGGGGGAAAGCTGCAGGCTCAGGAGGGTACTCGGATCAAGTCGTATTATTCCCCTGCCAAAATCGATAGGATGCGCTTTTTCCACTTTTATTTGTAACTCTTCCATTTAGTTCATCCCGAAAATATGTTGTACTGATATATCTATATTATTAAATTCCCAAATGATATATATTTATGGTACTGCCCCTGTTTTTCCTTCTTGCAAAGGTTTGATATAGGGGAAGTGTGTTTATTAATTTGTGCCTTCTAGAAAGGCCAATTTAAATAAGGATGTGTATTAGTTTGTTCGAACGTGTTGAATCAAGTGCTCCGGTAGAAGCTGGAGAAACCTACGATGTTGTGATTGAAGATATTGCCAAGAAAGGCGATGGAATTGCCCGTGTTGACGGTTTTGTCATTTTTGTACCCGAAACAGAAGTGGGAGATGAACTTTCAATAAAAGTAACCAAAGTCCTTTCGAAATTCGCTTTTGGAGAAGTAGTCTGAAATTTCTATTTCTCAAACCGACAGGTAAATCCCTGTCATCTATTTTTTACCCTGTCTTTATCAAAGTAATGTTTCAGTGTTTTGCCTTTTTTAGCAAACCAATAGAGTTGCATATTTTATTTCATAAAAAAGTACAGGCATGAGCCTGCTTGTAGTTCACTTTTCTTCCCAAATAGCTATGATTTTGTCGATGGCTATATGGGTGTATTTGTTGTCTTTACGTATTGTAAGCACACCGTCTGCACATGCCTCAACGGTTCCTTTAAAGGTATCCGGTTCGCCACAATAGATATCAAGTTCGGTTCCAAGGTAATGTTCCACTATGAAAGATTGCATGAATTGACCTCCTCTTTGACAATTTATCTATGTTTTGAAAGTTAATATTTTTTGCGGGTTAAAGGCTAGTTCTTCCCTATATTATTGGTTATCTTTTGAAATATGGACTTTATGGCCAGATACCTAAAATATATATGCAAGTCTCTGCATATTGAAACCCGGTAGGTCGGATATGAATTCTTTCATCCAGCTTTTGCTCTCTGAGATTATATCCAGCTTCAGCGGGCAATGGTTATCCCAATATATAATGACAATCGTAATGATTCCATTATTATTTCTTATGGTTACTGTTGGGTATGTTTTTTTTGTGCCTGTCGAGAACAGGCGTCCTGAATTCAGCAGTATGAAAGGATTTTTCCATTTTGTGGTGGATGTTGCTATTTATGCCATCCCCATGCTAATTGTTTTTGCACTTGTGCATATGCAAACAACTGCTGCCACATTACTTGGAATCCCGGCAAACCAGAATTATGCTCGCTATATCATGATCCTGGAAGGTAATGTAGTAAGCCTGCTCCAGGAAATAGCGACTCCTCTGTTAACTTATGTAAGCGGTTTTTTTTATCTTTTAATGTTTCCTTTCTTAATGGTATTCACATTCCTGCTTTTGGTTTACCTGCAAAGGCACAAAGCCATCCAGGAATTTGTGGTGGCGTTCATCCTGATTTATATGCTGGCATTTCCGTTCTACGTACTGTTCCCTGTTCATGTGACCGGTTATACTCTTTCAGGTGTCAGTCCGCTTCTTTATAATTTGAGCCCTCTCATAGCCGAAGGTGTGCGTATTGTGGATCCTGAACTCAATAATTGTTTCCCGAGCCTCCACGCGGCTCTTTCGGTAATGGCTATGATAATGGTACTGCATAATGTAAAATCCCGCAGATATCAGGCCTTTGCCGTTATTACCACAGCAACAATTCTTTTTACAATTCTCTATCTGGGGATTCACTGGCTGAGCGATCTTATAGCAGGTACATTGCTTGCGATTGTATGCTGTATGATTGCTTTTCACTACAGTGAGCGATTTTTTGCCATTTATCGCTGGATTGTGGCCATGATAGCCTGGAAATTCAAAGGTCCGGCACTGCCCTGCGTGGGGTGTAACAGGCGTATCAATTTTGATTCGGTTATGCAATGTGATTATTGCGGTACTGAATATAACCTAAAAGGTCGTGTGGGATCATTGTTAAAACGTTTCAGAAAGCGTTTTTCTCCATAATAGAATTATTTTAAAAGTTCATCGACTTCAACGGTATCCTTGAGTATCTTGAAGCTCACAAAGCCGCCGACAAGTAGATTCAGATAGAATGTCAGTGCCCTCCATGCCACCACAATGATTCCCAGCATATAAGTGGGCACGAAAACTGAAAACAGTGTGGTTGCTCCTATCTCTGCCACACCGCTGGAACCTGGTGTAGTGGGTATGATTATCACAATCATCAGTAGAACCTGGGCTGCATAAACAATGATTGCTGAAGGGTACTGGTTTAGGCCCATGAGAAGTACGGGCAACATGGAAAATTCAATGAACCAGAATGCAAATGTGCAGAATATTCCTGTGATTAACCCCAGCCTGCCCTCTTTCAGGAAAAAGAAAATACTGTAATGAAACTCTTCAAGTTCGGTATCAACTTTTTCAGATATATTGCAGAATATGTGTTTTTTATCGTCTCCAAAGAGTCTGCTACACTTATTTATTATCCACTGGAGAAATCTGCGTGTGTAGTGGGGCTTCCAGATTGCATATAGAAGTATTGCAAGTATGAAAAATAAGAATAATTGACCAAACATAAGTAAACTGTCAAGTTTGCCGTCTCCAAGTACTTCTCCAAAGAGGGATAATGCAAAGGGTGCAGCTGTCAATATTATTATAGCATCCAGTACTCTTTCACCAAGCACGACTGCGGTGGCACTTCCTACAGGCATTCGGTCACTCTGAAGCAGATGTATCCTTAAAGGCTCTCCTCCTACAGATGAAGGGGTCATTGCTGCAAGGAACGAGCTGGATATAACAATTTCAAATGCCTTTTTGATTTCAAGGTGGTATCCCAGGGCTCCAGCCATTACTTTAGTCCGGATTCCCCACATAGCAAATCCCAGTAAATGAATGCCAGCAGCTGCAACAAGGTAAAGGGGGCGGATATTGTGCAGACTCTCCATTGTTTTAGGGTCGATTGTATAAACGAATACCCCAATTATTGTTACAATACTGATTATTGAAGAAACAGCAAGCCATTTTGTGAACTTATTCATCCTGTGCACCTGATCTTTTTTGCTGGATGCCATGCTGGTAACGATTTTGTGGAATCAGCATGCAGAGGCTATTCTCTAGATGTATATAAGACATTTATAATCTTTGGTATGCCAGATCTTCAAGTATTTTTCTTAAATTTTCAGGTCCATTTATTTCTCTGGCAAGTTTTTTCATTTGTTCGGTTTTATCCCTGTACTTGCCGTTTACGGCTTCTCTGACAGATTCGAGTATTTCAGAAGCTGAAGCCTTATAATCCATCTGCTTTCCACACCCTTTAGCTTCAAGTCCCTCTGCATTATTTTGCTGTTCACTATGCCCCCTGTCAGGGAATGACAATATTGGCACACCATAGGAAAGAGCCTCCATCATTGTTGTATGGCCGCCTGGGGCAATTGCCAGGTCGCAGCTTTTAAGATATGGGAACTGGTCGGGAATAAATGGTAGAAGTTCTGCATTATCAGGAAGGGGGGGTAGCTCTTCTTTATCAAGACCCGGGCCTGAGAGTAGTGTATAGTTGATAGTGCTGTCCATACTTGCAGCTTCGATTATTCTGCGGAAAATAGGTGCCCTGTAACCAAAACCACCTATAAGGGAAAGGACATGAGGTCTGGGCAGGTCCTGTGCTATTACATCTTCATAACTTCTGGCGGGCAGAGGGCCCGTGTATTCCACTTTAGAGGTAGATTCATCTTCAAAGTTGAGATTCAGGTCACAGATTGTATTTGGTTGTGGATAATCGGGTATGATCGTCCTATCCACGCGTTTGAAAATTCCGTTGTAGAATTCTTTCGCAATTACCCCCAGTCCCTGAAACAAATAATTCTCCTGAAAGAATATTTCCATATTGGATTGGTTAACCATAAATGCAACAGGTATCTTCCTTCTCAGGGCCGCTATAGTTCCAAGGTAATAACTGTCTGAGAGAATTACATCCGGTTTTTCTTCATCAACAAGCCTTTGAACATTGAATAGGCCGGGCACCTGTCCCAACTTTATACTTTCCTTTATGGATTTTCCCAGGTTAAGAGAGCCTTTCTCTCCCACAAGTCGAATTTCGGCAGGCACCTCTCTTACATTCATTCCATGTTCGGCCAGAAACTGTGCGGAATAGCCATAAGCACCACAGGTCACCTCATGTCCTGCTCTGGATAATTCCCTGCCGGCTGCAAGGCACCTGCCTGTATGACCAAGCCCCTCTCCACAAACGAATATGAGTATCTTGAGTGACATATTTATGGATTAATCTTTTTTACTGATAATATGTTCAATTAATGTCATTCTTCACAATTTTTCCGCAGGTGGGGTTGTGTTGAGTTTGGCATACTTGACACCTTTCAGGGAAATGAGATTTTCATCAAGTTTCTTTATTTTCTCCCCGTCCCCGTCAAAGATTATGATTTCCATACAGTTCTCAGGGTCAAGATGTATATGGATTGAAGTTTTAATAAGGTCTGTGTAGCCATGTTGTGCGTCTGCAATGGCATTGGATAACCCTCTTTTTGTATGATCATAGATCAGGGTTATAGTACCAACTCTCCTGCCACTGATATCGCCCATCCATTCATGATAATTTATATAACTTCGAATAGCATCCCTTATTCCTTCAGACCGGGATGAGTAACCACGCTGCTCTATAATGGAATCAAACTTTTCCAGCAGGTTATTGGGCAGAGAAACTCCGATTCGCATAAGTTCTTGTTCCATGTTATCACCTTCTTTTCAATTGTCTTGCGTATTAATAATATTTTGTGTTACTTTAGATTACTATATATTATACCATGTGTAAACGGTGTGATAGATTTATATTGGATTTTGTGTATCTACTATGGAAGGAGATTGCATGATGTCTGATATCCAGATCAAGGAAGAGCTATACTCAGGAAAGGCCAAGACCATCTATACAACGAATGATCCGGAAGTACTTGTATCCCATTTCAGGGACAGTCTTACCGCTTTTGATGGCAAGAAGAAAAGTGAGGCTGAGAAAAAAGGATATTATAATGCCCAGATATCTCGCAAGTTGTTCGAGATGCTTGAGGATGAGGGTATAAATACCCATTATCTTGGAATGTTTGACGATGAACGGATGCTTGTCGAAAAAGTGGAAATTATTCCTATTGAGGTGATTCCACGCAACATAGCTGCAGGTTCTATCACCCGGAAATATCCTTTCAATGAAGGGGACGAATTCAAAGTACCCGTGCTTGTAATGGATTATAAGAGCGATGAATATGGGGATCCCATGCTGAATGAGGACATAGCCCTTGCCCTTGGGATAGCCACAAGTGAGGATATTGCAAAAATCCGTGAACTTGCCCTGAATATCAATTCTATTCTCACAACTTACATGGAAAAACAGGGCCTTTTACTCGTTGATTTCAAACTTGAGTTCGGTTGGGCAAACGGTGAAATTGTGCTTGCCGATGAAATATCCTGTGACACCTGTCGCTTTTGGGATGCAGGTACCCGTGAATCCCTGGATAAGGATGTATTCAGGTTTAACAAGGGTGATGTTTCCGGAACCTATGAAAAATTGGCACGTCGCCTCGTTCCCGAAATATTTCAAAATTAAACTGTAAATATCATTGCTTGCAGGCTGTTGGATGCATTTTTCAGTCCTGTCTGGTATGTAAGCGGTTGGCTTCATCAATTCAGTCGGGTGTCAGGCAGCGCTGCATCCTCTTTCTTTTTCTAACCCCTTTTTATTGCTGCAAACCGGTTGTGGATGCTTATGACAAAAATCTTGAAAGCGTTGTTTGCTCTTTTACATAAGGCAGAAGCTCTGATTTTTCTCTCCATTGGTAGAAAGGCGTATTGATGCGTGTCTTCATATCCATCAGTGCTTCTTCCAGGGTTTCAAAGAAAGCCGGCTCTGTTGAAAGAGCATTGCGTGCTGCTTCTCTGACAACCCATACTCCCAGGGGCGCCCAGTAATCAGGAGTAATCTCCCTGATTGCAAATACTGCAGCCTGCTTTCTTATGCTCTCAAGTTTTTCCAGAACCGGCAGACGGGCTGCATAATAGCCACCTGCCAGGGTTGAGTATCCTTTCTTTCCTGAAGTTCCTTCCATGTCCTGTCCTATCCAGGCTTTGTCTGCAGACCACACCGTACGTGCCATCCACAACTCCAGCAATTCAAAAGAATAGCTCCTGGGTATCAACAGTATTTCAAAATGGTTTCCAAGGCTACCTCCACTGTATAGTTGTATATCTTCTATTTCTGGGTAATCCAGTAAACCCTTTGCCAGCTCTTTGCCCACCATATCATCTGTGGCGGTAATTGCCCAGCGTGTGGGAACAAGCTTTCTTTCCTGCCCGAGCAAACCGATGGAAAGAAGCCGGGTTATATGTTCACAGCCAATATCATGGTCATAAAGCTCCAGGGCAGCATCTGTGGCTTTTACATCGGTATCATAGGTCAGGTAGTCAACTTTATCAGGGACCTTCGGGTTTTCTGCGATATCAAAACGTTCCATTTTCCCGGCCGGTCCCATCGGTGTGAGTACACCATCGAATTTTTGGGCAGGCTTTAAAGGTTTGCTGAGCAACACTTCTGTGTCCACGGGTTTGCGGGAAAGTGCCATTTCCTGGGCTTTTTCTATCAGGCGGCTTTTTTCAAATTGTTTTACTTTGACAGTGGTGTTAGCCCGTACCAGCTGGCACCTTTTTTGTATGATATCATCTATTCCCATGCCAAGTAGTGCATGTGGGTCCTCCAGCTGTGCAGCGTCCTCACTTTCCATTAAAGGAGGTATCATGGGTCCGGCACTTACTTCGGGATAGCCATACCTACCAACAAATACAGCAGGAGGAGATGCTCCAAAAATAGTTTTTTCCCCTTGCTTTTGAGGGGAATGTTTAGTGGTGGCCCTGAACTTTTCAAGTATGGGACACCGCGCTCTTCCACAAAGTCCTTTCCCTTTACATTCAATACACCGGTTTTTCAATCATCTTCACCGCACAGGATACAGTATCCTACTTCTGGTGCATTCTTGTAAAGCCAGCCGGACTTCTGGACATGTTTGCATACTTCACACATACGTTTTACTTTTTGCTTGGGGGTTAGGCCATCCGTTGCAAGACAGAAGGCAAATTTACGGATTTCCTCATTTGTATTTTCAGAAAATCCTACTTCTGCACCTCTTTTCTCACTGACGTACTGAGATACGGCGGCTCTTGACAGGCCCAATAGGTTGGCCACCTGTTGCTGTGTGCACTTATGTTCATTCATAAGCTCACGTGCAAGTACGGCTCTGATGGCTGGCAATACCCTTTGCACCATTATTTCACAGGTAGGTTTCATTTAATGGTATCCTCTATGTTAGTTTTATTCAGATGACACTAATCCCTCTCTTTACTGCAGGATAAGATGCGCTATATGTAACTGAAAAGACCGGCTCAAAAAAGATTTTGTGTTTCTTCCTTTTGCCGGGACAGATGTTTTTCGGATTTCTGCCATTTAATTAGTCATTGAAAAAAGTTTTAATTCTTGATCTGATCGGGAGAAAACCCTTTCTGGACCAGAACGTCTTTCATCCTTCCAAGATGATTGCCCTGCAACTCTACGGCATTGCCACGTACTGTACCACCGCAGGCGAATTTTGATTTGAGGTATGTTGAAAGTTCATGGAGATCAATTTCATTGGCATCAAAACCTTCTACCACTGTAACTTCTTTTCCATACCTTCGCCTGTTTACCTTTACGGTTATTCTCTGTTGCTCTTTGGCCACTTCTTCGCAGATACACAATTCTTTTGGCAATCCGCAAACAGAGCACATTTCTGAACTCATCTTCTGGTTTTTCCTCCGAAAATTTAGTATTATGTTGTCTGTATAATTTATATACAGACAAATAGAAGTTAAATGCGATGCTATTAAAAGCTAATGGTAAAATGGTTGCAAGAGACGTTGAAATGGCTGATACGTTACTGAAAAGAACGATGGGTCTGATGTTCAGGCTGAATATCCCACAGGATTATGCTATGTTTTTTTCTATAAACAAACCCTGCAAGTTTTCCATACATATGCTTTTTGTTCCTTTCTCCCTGGATGTTTTTTTCCTCGATTCGAATTATCGTATAACACAAATTGAATCCCTGCATCCGTGGCTGGGTTTTGCCCGCGCAGAAAATGCAACCCGCTATATGGTAGAAATGGCTGCAGGTTCCGTGGAGAAGTATGGACTTGAGGTAGGGCAGTAGATGTCCCTGGAAAATACCCATACATAAGAAATGTTTATTTACATGCCTATTTATGGGTACATCATTCCAATTTAATGAGGTTCTCACATGCTACCTGAAGATGACCTGAAGATCATTGTAGAAAAAATGGGACGGCAGCCGAATAATGTGGAGCAGGGTTGTTTTCTCAATCTCTGGAGTGAACATTGCTCCTATCGCTCCAGTGCCCCACTGCTTAAGAGTTTTACAACTACCGGTGACCGTGTAATCATAGGTCCTGGTGATGATGCTGCAATTGTGCGGTTTGGTGACGGCTGGGTACTTGCTCTGGGTATGGAAAGCCATAATCATCCGTCCTATGTCGATCCCTACAATGGTTCGGCTACAGGCGTGGGAGGCATTGTCCGTGATATTATCTCCATGGGTGCCCGTCCAATTGCCCTTATGGACCCGCTCTATTTCGGCCCCCTGAACACTCCTAAGAACCTGTATCTGTTCGAGCATATTATCGAAGGTATCGGAGGATATGGTAACTGTATAGGTGTGCCGGTTGTCAGGGGTGAGGCATTTTTTGATGAACGCTACAGTGGCAATCCTCTGGTGAATGTTGTATGTGTGGGGCTTGCCCGTCAAGATCAGCTTGTAACTGCCACGGCACAAAAGGCAGGTAATAAGATCGTACTTATTGGCTCCACTACCGGCCGTGATGGTCTGGGGGGCGCCTCTTTTGCTTCCAGGGACCTGTCCGAAAGTGCCGAGGCAGAGGACCGGCCCAGTATTCAGATAGGTGATCCGTTTACTGAAAAACTCCTGATTGAACTCTCTCTTGAAGCGGTTGCAGAAGGTGTCGTAAAATCCTGCCGTGACTTAGGAGCTGCCGGCCTTGCAGGTGCTTCTTCAGAAATGGCTTCCAAAGGCGGCCTGGGTATCCATATACTTGCAGACAGTGTGCCCCAGAGAGAGGCCGGGATGAATGCCTTTGAGATTTTGATTGCAGAATCCCAGGAGCGTATTCTTTTCGAGGTGGAACCTGAAAATGTGGACTATATGCTCCAGCTTGCCGAAAAATATGACCTCAACAGTGCTGTCATTGGCGAATTGACCGAAAGGCCTTATTTTACAGTTGAATTTGAAGGTAATACTGAGACGGATATTCCAATTCATCTTTTAACAGAAGGTGCGCCAACCTTTGAGCGTCCCTCCACGCCCTTTGCAGTCAAAAAAGACCCTGTGCCGGCTGCAACAGGGGACCTGAAACAGGCAGTTCTTGATGTACTTGCATCCCACAATGTGGCATCAAAGGACTGGATATATTGCCAGTATGATCATGAGGTCCAGATACGGACAGTAGCCAAACCCGGAGGAGATTCTGCTATCCAGCGGATTGTCGGTGACAGGGGGATAGCTCTTTCATGTGGCTGCAATCCCAGACATACCTATCTTGACCCTTACGAAGGAGGGAAGGGAACCCTTGCTGAAAATGTAATGAATCTTGCTGTAAAGGGCGGTCGTGGCCTGGCCCTGGTGGATTGCCTGAACTTCGGCAATCCTGAAAAGCCTGATATCTACTGGCAATTCAAGTACACCATAAATGGACTGGCTGATGCAGCACGCGACCTTTCCATTCCGGTGGTAGGGGGTAATGTCTCTCTGTACAACGAGAGTGAGGAGCATCATACTGCAATCCTGCCAACTCCTGCAATAGGTGTTGTGGGAGAAGTGGAGAATGTTTCTGCGATCCCATCTTCGGAATTTACAGGGATAGGCCAGTCTGTCATCCTTGTGGGAACCACAAAAGCAGAACTGGGTGGTTCGCAATACTATAATCTAAGGGGTAGTCCAAATGCAGGCAATGTCCCGCAAGTGCCGGCTGATATGGCGGCAATAGTTGAATCCCTGATCACAACAATCAGGGCCGGTAAAGTCGCTGCTTCTCACGATGTGTCACAGGGTGGGCTTGCAGCTGCTCTCTGTGAGATATGTGGGAATGTGGGTGTTGAAGTGAACCTTTCTGAGATTGCAGGGGACATGTCAGCAGAAGAACTCCTCTTTTCCGAATCCCACGGCAGGGCTCTGCTTGCAACAGATGATCCGGATGCAGTCTCTGCACAGCTTGGCAATATCCCGCACGTTGTAATCGGTACTACCGGTGGTAACAGTGTAAGGATTACAGTAAACAATGATTACATTGAAGTAGATCTGGATGAGATAAGGGATTCCCGTGCTTCGCTAACCCGATTGATGATGAAATAAAATCAGGCCAGGGTGGTTATCTGTTCAACGGTTTCCACCAGGGCATCGACTTCTTCTTCGGTGTTATACAGGGCAAAAGATGCCCGCACCGTTCCTTTCAGTTTCATGAAATCAATCCCCGGCATGGCACAGTGGTAACCGCTGCGCAGACATATCTGCCGGGTTTCATCCAGTATCATTGCTACATCATGGGGATTAAGTCCCCGGACATTGAAAGGCACCACAGCACCCCTGTTATCCGGGCCGTATACTTCCACTCCTTCTATTTGTGCAAGTCTGTATGCGGCATTTTTTGCAAGTTGTCTTTCATGTTTCTCGATGTCGCTGACACCTATTTCCTGGACATATTTCACAGCCCTTCCCAGTCCGATTCCTCCCGGGATGTTGGGTGTCCCGGCTTCAAACCTGGCAGGTGTTTCTTCCAGTTCGTAGCCTGTGGTGGTAACTGATCTTACTGCTCCTCCTCCTACATTGAGGGGCTTGATTGAATCCGGTTCTTTAATGTATGCCACACCGGTTCCCTGGGGGCCCAGCAAGCCTTTATGTCCCGGGGTAACGAAAAAATCACAATCCATCTGTTTGAGGTTCACCGGCGTGTGCCCTGCGGATTGGGAACCGTCTATCAGGCAGAGGCTGCCGTGGTCCCGGGCAATTTTGCAGATGCTATTCGCATCCTGTATGGAGCCGAAGGAATTGGATATGTGGGTAACTGCAACAAGGCGTGTGGAAGGGCGGATATGCTGCTCCAGGGCTTCCACGGACACATGCCCTTCACTGTCCGGTTCCACAATGGTAAGTTCAACTCCCCTTTCCCTGAGTTCCATCCAGGGGAGCAGGTCTGAGTGGTGTTCCACCAGGGTGGTTACTATGTGGTCGCCATCCTGCCAGTCTATACCCCTGGCTATCAGATTAAGGCCTTCGGTTGCATTCTTGGTGAAAATGGTATTTTCTGCCGGGCAGTTCAGAAAGTCAGCTATTGTTTCTCTGGCATCTTCAAAATGATCGGTTGTCTGGCGGGCCAGGTGATGGGCTCCCCTGCCGTGGTTTGCCGCATACTTGAAGAAATAATCTTCCATGGCCCTTACCGCCTGCACCGGGGTCTGGGTGGTGGCAGCATTGTCCAGATATATGTTATCCTTTAATACGGGAAAATCTGCACGTATATTTTCGACGTCATACATGCAGGCAAGTTATGGATAAAGAGTAAAATAGGTTTTGCAGCTTATTTGGCCTGCATCCCGCCTACCATAAAGTGGTAGAGTTCTTCATCATCTTCATTGAGTTTGCCTTCTGTATGTCCTCTGACTACTGAATGGCATTTTCCCTTCTTGTCTTCACATCTCAGAATATCATGTTTTTTCATTATAGTTGTCATATGGTATAACCTCCTCTCTTCTTCAATTTCAATACTCTGCTGCCATACATGACCCCTCAGGCATCAACAGCATAATTAGAATATTAAACAGTTACATAAGTGTTCTTTCTATATATATTTGTTTGTTGATTATTTTTTGTCGGGTTATGGAAATGCATTACATTGGTGATACAATTCTCACTTTTCCTTACATTTACCAATAACTTAGCTTAATTGCAACGTAATCGGTCCTTACGATACCTGTTATCGTAAGGATTATTAGCGATGCAGGAGACTTCCCTTCCATGCCTACCATAAACATTGATCCTTCTATAAAGTATGAGGGAGATAGCCAGAGGGTGCTGGATGGTGAAGCCACCCTGAAAAAAGCCAGTGCCGGCTTGGATACAATTGGTGTGACCCGTATTGCCAATATTACTGATCTTGATCGGCTGGGTATCCCGGTGTTTTCAGGCATCCGCCCCACAGCTGCTGATGGTGCCATCTCCGTTTATTCAGGTAAAGGAGTGAACCCGCAGCAGGCCCGCATCTCCACGATTATGGAATGCTACGAACGCTGTCTTGCAGAGCGCAACGGGGTGAATGCAGACATTGACGAAAACGTAGCTGCTGATGAATTCATGGCCACAATGGAAGAAGCTGCCGGCCAGCATGACCTGATCCGTCCTGAAGAATTCCTGATGCCCCAACCCCTTGATTCTTCTTCATTGATAGAATGGACAGAAGGGTTTGATCTGCTTTCAGGAAAAGAGGTCTATGTGCCCTCCAATTCTGTTTATCATCCCTATGATGCTCCGGGCATGTCTGCCCATCTTTTCCGCAGCAATACCAATGGACTTGCATCGGGTAATGTGATGGAAGAAGCCATACTGCATGGTTTGCTGGAAGTAATTGAAAGGGATGCTTTGAGTATGGCCGAGTTCAACCGCAATCCGGGAATGGAACTTGTGCTAACGGAAGAAGACGGGCAGGCCTACGAGATGCTCAAAGCCTTCAGGGACAGTGGTGTGGATATTCGCCTCTGGGTTTTGCTACATGACACTCCTGTCACAACAGTGGTCGCTGCTACGGATGACGTACAGCTGAAAGATCCGGCCCTGCTGGTAATGGGGGCAGGATCTCATTTAAGACCAGAGATTGCTGTTATGCGTGCTATTACCGAGGCTGCACAGTCCCGTGTTGTCCAGATACACGGGGCACGTGAGGATACAATCCGGGAGGACTTGGTGCGCAAGATTGGTTATGAACGTATGAGAAGGATGAACGATTACTGGTATGAGGAAGGTGTGGATAAGATATCCCTGGCAGATATGCAGGACATCTCCTCCCCTACACCTGCAGGAAATATCAATACTGTTCTGTCCCATCTGGAAAAGATTGCCCGCAATGCTATTGTTGTGGATTTAAGCCGCAGTTCGATCAATATACCTGTAGTCAGGGTAATAATTCCCGGATTTGAACAATACACTCTTGATCGTGAAAGGGTTGGTAAAAGGATTCGTCTGGTAGGCAAAAGAAAAGGTCCTGAAAAAGAAAAACCCTGGAAACGCAGGCCGAAAGTATGAAAACAATCGTTTTTGCCGGCACCAGTATAGGCCTGGAAGAAGCAGGAATACTCAGTGGGGCCACCGTCCACGGCCCTGTTAAACGCGGAGATGTTACACAGGCTGTAAAACAGGGTTATGAGTTGATTGGCATCATTGATGGTATTTTTTTTCACAGGGCTGCGGTTGGTCACAGGGAAATACTGGAGGCTCTGCGCAAAAATGTAACAATTGTTGGTGGGTGTAGCATGGGAGCTTTGCGTGCATCCGAAATGGATCGCCACGGCATGATAGGTGTAGGTAAAATCTATGAATGGTATCGTGATGGTGTTATTGAAGATGATGATGAAGTGGCGGTTGCAACAAACCCTGATACCTATGAGTCCATTTCTGCTCCGCTTGTGAATATCCGATGTACCTTCCTCTCTGCTATGAATGAGGGCATTATTTCCTCTGTTCAGGAAACTTTCCTGCTGGATATTGCAAAAGCTACCCATTATTCTCTAAGGAGTTATTACGGCATAATAAAAAGTGCCCGGGATAAAGAAGTGCTGGATGAACAGACTGCCGCATGTCTACTTGGTTTCTGCCGTGACACTGAAGTGGATATCAAAAGAAAAGACGCTCTGGCGGTCCTTTACAGAATAAAGGAGTTGAATCTTTAAATTTTATACGTCACAGTGGGGGTGCTCTATTTTGCCACACACTCCCATTGTCGGATGGCCCATGGTACTGCATATGGTATCGATAGCATGCAGGGAGACAAAGCTTTCAAAACGGTTTACCTCGCTGCAGGCTTCTTCGGGTGAGAGGCCATAGTTTTTGAGCATAAGGCTTAATATCCTGTGTCTGCGAATCAGAAAAGCAGCATAATCTTTCCCTTTTTCTGTAAGTTTCACGCCACGATAAGGTACATGGTTGACATATCCCTCCTCTGCAAGTTCGTTGATTGTTTTGGTTGTTGTAGAGGGGTCTACCTTAAGGTGGGCTGAAAGTTCATTGGTGCGTACGTTTTCTTTTCTCTGATGAATATATTTGAGATATTCTATTTTACGCGGGGAAAGCTCCAGCCCTGTTATCTTTTCCATGGTGGGAGTTTAATTAAAAATATATTTAAGTCTTATGAGGTTTTGCTCAGAAGATAGGTTTAATATCTGCATAAATCCATACAACAAGCCCGACAATTCCCACAATGGATAAAAGTATCAATGTTATACGGGCTCTTTTTTCAAGTTCCAAAGCACCTGCAATCCGGATGTAGGTGATTTTGTTGAGAGTGCTCACGATACCGGCAATAACTGCGGTTTGGCCGGCCAGCATGTATGAAATTTCACCCTTCACTGCAAGGGATGCCATGGAAGCTGTTACTGCCGAACTGCTGGCCACACCTCCCAGCGCAGTTACATATGTGCCATACGTTCCCGCGTATTCGTTGGCAAAGGTTGCAAAAAGCTGTAATACCAGAAAGATCGCTCCAAAACGCAGTGCAGGCTTTAAGGCAAAGGGTGAGCCAATGTCAAGCGCTCCTTCCATTTTCTTTGATATATTCTTGTTTTTCCAAAAAATCCCTATTACTACCAGTATCATCAATAATTGCGGAGGTAGCATATACAGTGTAGTTTTACCTGAATTATCTACAATCAGGGCAATTACCAGATTACTAATGAACATGGAAAGGTTGGACAAAAGGATCCCGATGTAAAAAGCATTTACAAGCCCGGATTTTTTCTTTGCTATCGATGCCAGGGCAGCAGTGGTGGCTTCACTGCTCACAAATCCTCCCAACAATCCAGAATAGGGTACGCCTCCACCTGCTCCGAAGCGTTTGAGAGAAATGTAACTGATAAATCCGATAAACATCACAAGTACAACAATAAGAATTGTGGCTTTAAGGTCCACAATGCCCCATAGTTCTTCATCAGGTACCAGGGGATACAGGATGAAGGCCACAGCAAGGAACTGCAGGCTGTTCAGGATATCTTCATTGGAAAGATTTTGGGCAAAAGAATGGAGCGGGCGTTTTTCAATAGTCAGAAAAGTTATTGCAACTCCACCGGCAATAGCAAACAGATAGTTATCGGTCGCGACCAGTATTCCCAGTAGGAAGGTGCAGAATAAAGACAGGGCACTTGTCATGCCCAGTTTGCCCCGCATTGTGTAGGTACGGTATATCAGGGCAATACTACATGCTATTATCAAAAAGGCTGCAGCAATTATTATATCATTACCGATTGCTTTCCCTGCAATTGTTGCCAGCATGCCTGTGACAGCAGCCAGAGAATATGTACGCACACCTGCAAAAACCGGATGTTCTGCTCTTCGATGTTCTCTTTCTATTCCGATGATAATACCTATCATCAGGGAGAGGATGAGTTTTTCCAGATAATCAAATAAAAAAGGATCAAGCCCGATGGTGGGTATAATTTCCATCACTCCACCTCCGGATTGGTAAAGTCTTTAAGTTCCTTTATTTAAGAACTTCTTCTTCAACTTCTTTTCTGCCTGCTTCCAGTTCATCTTCTTGTTCATTATCGTATTCAAGCAGCATGGTCTGGAATTCTCCCACATGGGTCTTTTCTTCCTTTGCAATGTCTAGCAGCACTGCCCGGATCTCCTCGCTGGAAGTAAGTTCGGCCATCTGTTCATAGAGGTTGATAGCATCAAGTTCGGCTATAATGCCAGCCCTTAAGATTTCTTTATCTATGTTCTCATCCTCTACAGCATCAAGGTCAATTGGTATCTTTGATAACATACGTATCCTCCTATCAATCATTATAGGAATCTTAGAATATAGTTCTTACCATATTGTCATATGTCTACGGAGTATCCTGCATAAATGTATGCAAATTTTTCCGGATATTTGCGTTTAATTTCATCATTGTGGGATGTGCAGTGTCCGGCTGCTATGTATGAAAGTTGTCCCAATTTTACCATGTCATTGAAATCATGTAGTCCTCCAAGTACACCTGTGACATGACCCATTTTTGCAGCATTGTCAATTATTTCCCCCAGTCCTGGGTGGGCACATCCGGTTATAATATACAATCCATCTTCAGATTGGAGGACAAGGGATTGTTCTTTTATGTGGTTTCCCAGTTGACCGGTGGTAAAAACTCCCTTGCAGACCTGCCGGGATTTTGTAACTTCTATAAGATGGGCATGCCTGGCTATTTCCTTTTTGAGATTTGGGGAGAATGCCCGGGGCACATACACTTCCAGGGCATCTGAATTATGTAATATTGCAGACAGCCCTCCTATATGATCCCAGTGCTGGTGGGAGAGGATAAGTATGTCTATGTCTGAGGGTTTAATTCCCACTTTTTTTAGGTTTTCCAGCAGGGCGGGTCCGTTCCAACCCGTATCAAAAAGAAGTGTAGTGTCCTCCTGTTGAATCAGACAGGCAAACCCCCATCCTGCATGAAAATCTTCAGCTGCATTATTATCATAAACAACGGTAAGTTCCAGATTCAATCCTCCAGATTGAACTTTTTGCGCAGGTAATAGCCGGAATAGATTGCACCTGCAGGATTATGTGCAAGCACCCTGTCCTTGACAATCAGGGTGGTTACCGGGGCTTCGCTGTGGCGGGTAAATATAATGTCATGGCCCATGCAGAGACCAACGATGATATTCAACTCGGTTTGTTTTTTGGCAAGTAAGAAGGCCTGTCCCTTCGGGTTACAGGTAACCTCAAATTTTTCGGGATGGATCTTTTCAAGCTCATACTTTTCCTTTGGGATACCACAGACCTTGCAGCAGACAGAATAAACCTCGAAATCCTTTTTCAGGATCCGGGTGATGGTTGCGGCTTCATTGGCCAGTCCGATACAAAAAGCAATTCCCAGTTTCTGGTAACCCATTTGTTTGGCAAACAGGATAAGCTCTTCCAGCCGGGTTTTTTGCATATAATGTTGCCCTTCGATAGCAGCTGCAACCTGCATACAATCGAGGTCTTCACCGGTATATTCGATATCCTCTGCAACACCGCTGCAATCTTTCCCGTTGCGACATTTCTTCTCCTGACAGGTTGCACATTTCATGATTGCATCTCTTCTTTTACTTCTTCCCATACTTCTATGACGCATTTTGCAAAAGAATTGTCGGTATATTCCACAATTGTTTTTCCCTCCACCATTGCCTCGGTAGGGGTTGTATCATAGGGGATTTCGCCTGCAATTTTAATCCCTTTCTGAGTGCAGAATTTTTCTATTTCTCTTCTTTTGTTATCGTTTATATCGGATTTGTTTATACAAACCAGAGATGGTATCTCGAAGTGTTCTGTCACTTCCATCACTCTTTTAAGATCATGTATCCCGGCGACGGTGGGTTCGGTGACTACAAGGGCAATATCCACACCTGTAAGGGCTGCAATTACTGAACAACCGGTACCCGGTGGTCCATCTATAATTATTGTGTCACAATTATTCTTTGGGCCTACCTCTTCTGCAATTTCCCGAACGAGTGTGACAAGTTTCCCTCCGGCTTCTTCCCCTATTCCAAGTTTAGCATGCACAAGAGGCCCAAACCGGGTTTTAGATTCGTAGGCTTCCCCGCACTTATTGTATTCCATTGTCACTGCATCGGCAGGGCAGACATACTCACAGACTCCGCAACCTTCACATATGTACGGATCGATTTCGAAACCTTCCTTTATTGCCCCGAACCTGCAATTATCAACACATATCCCGCACCCTGTACACTGTTCAAGATGTATATTTGCGGTAGGTAATGCAGTAAAATCATAGGTTTTTATTATTTCAGGTTGCAGCAGCAGGTGCATGTTGGCAGCATCGACATCACAGTCTGCAATGGTGGCATTTTCCGCAAGAGCTGCAAAGGCAGAGGTGAGGGTGGTTTTGCCGGTGCCTCCTTTGCCACTGATTACTGTGAGTTGTTTCATCTAACTGCCTCCTTTATGGTTTCAAACATCTGCAGGAATTTTTCTTTCCACTGCGGCATTGTTTCAACAAAAGGTATGCCTTCTGAATAAGCTTCAGCTATTCTGCGGTCATAGGGAATTTCCATTATTATTGGTAGACCGGTTTGATGGCAATATTCTTCAACACCTCCATCTCCTACTCCTGCACGGTTGATTACCACTCCCGCAGGAATTTTCATTTCCCGGACAACTTCCGCTGCCAGTTTCAGGTCATTGAGTCCAAAAGGTGTGGGTTCGGTAACAAGGATGCAATAGTCAGTATCTTCAACGGTTGTGATCATAGGACAGGCGGTTCCCGGCGGAGCGTCCATTATTACTGTATTTTCGCCTGCATAGGTCTTGAGTTCTTTTATCAGGGGTGATGCCATTGCTTCTCCTATATTCAGAAGTCCTGTATGGAACTGTCCTGAAAGGGACCGCTCTATGTTCCCTATGCTGCGTCCTGTTTCACTGATAGCATCATTGGGACAGACGAGGCTACATCCTCCACAACCATGACAGAGATCGGAAAAGACCATCACTTTTTGTGGTAGTGCTGCAAGCGCATTGTAATTGCAAAAATCAGCACATTTGCCACAATGTTCGCATTTTTGCTCATCGATTACGGGAACTGGTATCGTAACCTCTTTTACTTTTTTAAGGTCATTGTGTAAAAACAGATTGGAATTTGGCTCCTCCACATCACAGTCAAGGAGGCTGGTTTTTGGAACAGAAAGGAAGAAATTAACAGCAACTGTTGTTTTCCCGGTTCCTCCCTTTCCGCTTGCCACAGTTATTTTCATGTTTGGTGTTTCAGTGGTGATCATGTCCACTGCAGGAGTTGTTTGCACCAGCTTGCTCGAGCCTCTCATTTTTCCAGTCTTCTATGGCATCCCTGACTTTCCCCTGTGCTCCCACGAAAACTTTGATGCCGAACTGGTCGAACATCTGGACGGCTTTCCACCCCAGGCCTCCACAGAGCATGGTTTCAACGCCTTCATTTGTGAGTAATTCGGGAGGCAATCCAACACCGCCCATATGCTCACTGGTATTCTCCAGAACATCTACTTTGCCGGTCTCACTGTCGTATATTGTGTAATAAGGGACTTTACCAAAGTGCTGGCCTACGGGTGAATCTATTCCACTGTTCTCGGTTGCCGGTATGCATACTTTCATTTTCTTCCCCCTCTGCCCTGTCCGCGACCCATGCCAGCATGTGCCCTGGCAGTTGGACCGGATACTTTTTCCAGAGTTCCTTTATTATACTGTTCAATTCCTTCTTTTACCGATACACCGGAAGTGGTTACGACTTCGATCCCTGCTGTGGAAAGGACTTCATAGGCATTGGGTCCCACTTTGCCGGTGATCAAAACATCCGCCTCCATTTTTGCGACTTCCTGTGCAGCCTGGATGCCGGCACCACCTGTAGCACCCGCTGCGGGGTTTACCCTTGCTTCAAATTCTCCATTGTCGGTGTCGGCAATTATGAAATAAGGAGCTCTGCCAAAACGGGGCTCAATATCTGAATCCGGTTCATTGTCTTTTGATGTTATGCAGATTTTCATTGTTATTCCTCAGTCATAGGCATTTAACACATAAAAGAGGAATTATATATAACTTTTCCAAAACTATATTATAGAAAATCTCTTATGTTGCATTTAATAAGCTTATGATAACTTGTAGAGATTTCCGATTAACTCCCCTCTACCAGCCAAACTAAACAACAATATTTATATTTAATCAAGATAAATTTACTTGCATGAGTACATTCAGTAATTTCACCCTGAAACAGGAATATGACCGTTTGATAGCTGCTGGTGACAAACTATCTGAAATAGACAAGTTGATCGACTGGAAACAATTTCGTCCCATACTGGAATCAATGTATACCAACAGGACAGACAAAGGCGGTCGACCTGAAAATGATGTTATAATGATGTTCAAAATGCTTGTATTACAACAATGGCATGGCCTTTCTGATCCAGAACTTGAACGACAATGCATTGATCGCATTTCGTTCAGAAAATTCCTGGGGTTTCCAAAACGAATACCTGATGACACAACTGTATGGGCATTCAGGGATAGGATTACAAAATTGGAACTGGAAGAACAAATCTGGGGAGAACTACAAAGACAGCTTGATTGTAGAGGATTGGAAATTAAGAAGGGAATGATTCAGGATGCAACCTTTATTGTTGCAGAACCTGGACATGCCAATCAGGATAAATTGAGAGGAGAGGAGGCAAAAACAAGAAGAAGCAGAGATGGAAATTGGTCAAAAAAACATGGCAAATCATATTTTGGATACAAACTGCATACGATTATTGATAAGGAAAATGAGTTGATTCGAAGGTTTCAAACGACTGTGGCATCAGTACATGATTCTCAGGTTGATCTGTCAGAAAAGGGAGAAGTTGTGTATAGGGATAAGGGATATTTTGGAGTTGAGGCAAAGGGATTTGCAGCAACGATGCAAAGAGCGGTAAGAGGTAAACCGTTGAATATCAGGCAGATTATGCGTAATGACAGGATTAGTGTAAAGAGGATGCCTTGTGAAAGGGTGTATGCGGTGACAAAAGGCGTCTTCAAAGTTGGAAAAGTGATGGTTACAACGGTTAAAAGAGTAAATCTGAAAATGATGATGACGGCGTTTTGTTTCAATTTGCATCAAATGAGGACGCTAAAAAGAAAAAAGGTGATAGCCTGAGAGCGGAAGCTATCTAAAAATAAGCGTAAATTTCAGGAAATTGCCTGGAAAACAGGCAAATAGAACAACTATAAGAACAAATTTTATAGAAGTTCTGGAGAGGAACGTTAATCAGAATCCTCTGTAGAATAACGCAGGTACAAATACTGCAGTAAGGCTCTGCAGGTTTGTAAGAATTAACTAATTCGGGACTTCTAAAAAAAGAGAGAAAAAGACTGGACTTAGTATGTCCAGTTCTTTGCTGCTTCGATCATTGCCTGAAGGTTCTGGGTAGGAGTCTTGCTCACAATACCGCAACCCGGTGCGAGAAGCTGCACTCCTGCATCGAGAACTTTCTTGGATTCTTCCTTGACGCCTTCGACATTGTCTTCACCCTGGTTCCAGAGGACACTTACAGGGTCGAGGTTACCTAAGATAAGGGCCTTGTCCACATTTTCAACTGCTGCTACAGGATCGACATTCTGGTCTACACTGATTGCATCTACACCGCAGGTTTCCATGATGGCAAGTCCGTTTGTTGTGTCTCCGCAGATGTGGAGGATGGATGGTATACCTTTCTCGTGGAGTGCTTCAACAATCTTCTGGTGGAATGGAACTACGAAAGTCTTGTAGAAGTCAGCACCAATAAGCTGGTAACTGGCTGTTGGATCAATGATTGCAAAGGTGTTGGCACCGTTCTCGACCTGCTTGAGGGCGTACTGTGTGCAGAACTCAGTGGTGAATTCCATGAGTTTGAGGCCAAATTCCTGGTCGGTCATGATGTTCATGAACCAGGAGTCACCATTAAGGTGCTGTGCGAGGGAGAATGGTCCGATCATACTGCCGATGATTGGAAGTTCGTCGCCGTATTTGTCTGCGAGGATCTTGACTGCCTTACATACGTTGCCGATCCTGCCGTCTTCGATGTTGTAACCTTCGAATTGTTCGAGATCTTCGGCCTTGCTGACAACGTGGCTGATTACGGATGGCTGCTGTTCCTTGGTACTTGGCTTGATTCCGCATCCGAAAAATTCTGCTTCTGCTGTGATGTCGAAAGGCACACGCACAGCTTCAAATCCTACAACTGTGTGTCCTGCTTCTGCCAGTGCTGCCATTTTTACAGGATCTTCGTGAGCTTCTGGCCAGTAAGCATCGACTGCATCCATTTGTTCTACTGTTCCTGTCTGGGTGGCACAGATAGCAGGCATCCTGTCTACCTCTTTACCTGCAAATACGCGTGCTAATCTCTCTTTGGGTGTATATTCAACCATAACCTTTACTCCTTGAAACTTATTTCTATTCTAAAAGGTAATCTGGCTACGCATTTAGCATATATATATCTTTTCATGTTCGATTTTCAATGACAAAAGCGCCATCAATATACCTGTTTTTGTCAGAGGAGCTCTCTTTGCTTTACATAACCGCATAAAGCATTGAAGCCACACCAATCATAAGTGGTTCCATTACCAGATCGATTTCGTTCTTTTTCCCAATGTCTTCAGGTAAGCCACAGGGGATTCCAGGTGTGGATACGAGGCATCTTTCTGCCACCATGCCTTCAGAGATCGTGTTGGGGTTTGGTGTAGCCTCCAGGACCATGGAAAACTTGTGCTCTTCTTCGGGGTCATAGGGTATGATGCCCAGTTCCTTGCGGGCTTTTTCCATCGTTTCCCGGTCTGGGTCATAGGCATACACATCGAAATTCTTTTTTATAAGATGTTGTGCTCCTGCATAACCCACTCTTCCCAGACCGATTACAAGTATATCCTTTGAGTCGGCATATTTGTAACGGGAGGCAATCTCAGCGTAAACCACACCGGTGCATACATGATTGGTTGCAATTTTGCCGTTTCTCAAATTATGTGCAATAAATATGTGGTCATCTGCCATCAGTATTACATCGGCATTACCGGAAACAGCTTCATAGTACCCGGTAACATCGGGATGCTCGGTTATATCACCCTCAAGGCCGAAATATTCGGTTATTGTAAGCAGGGATGACGAAAAATTGGTAATGATCCCATTGCCGGAAGTTATAGGCACAATCCCTACTTTTTCTCCGTCAAGAGTGGTGCTGTATATTTCTTTGCATATATCAGCAATGTCCATTCCGGTTGCTTTTTTGATAGTATTGTTATTGTACTCAAGCTGTTTTGTGAGTCCTTCCAGATCTTGTGGTGTAAGTAGTGCCATATTTATCCTCCTTTTACTGCTTAATATCGGATTTGATAAGTTGAATTGCTTTTTTTCTTTTGTCACACATCTCATGCCGGGTAGTGCCAGTGCATATCAGGGTATAGGTTGGTTTTTCCCCACTGCATTTGAATATTTCCAACCCGTTTGATTCATGGAATAGCCGGTAGTCATCACCGCCTGAAAGAACATGTTCCCCTACAGGGATAAGTTTCCCATCGGCTGGCCTCAGGTGCTCATAGTTACATTGCTTGCCCACAGGAAGAGGTTTGTTTTCCCTTATTTTTCCTGCAAAAGCTTCCATTAGCCATTCAAGCAGGTTCACACCACCACTGTGATATACTACGGTAGGTGTCTGGCTGGGAAACCGTGCATCAATCTCAATAACCCTGATTCCTTCGGGTGAGAGTATTGCTTCCACATCCATGATTCCTTTAAGGCAGAGATTGCTGGCCAGCAGGTGTGTGATTTCCCTGAAATTTGCATCTGTCTCCATAGGGGTGACCCGGTGGCAATCATGTTCCTGGTCAATATGGACCTGTGTCTGCTGTCCGATCATGAAATTGTTCCCATCTCCCACCACTTCCAGTGAAACTACCGGTCCGGGTACATATTCTTCAATGACCATCGAATCATCAATGTTTGCCAGCTCACTGTCGTTGTCAATTATGCGTGCCCCCTTACTGCTGCTCATACATGGGGGTTTCACAAAATAAGGAGGATTTTTGGGTTTTTCCGAAGGAATGGGTATATCGATCGATTTGAAATATTCCCTTGAACGCTTTTTGTCCATACTGGTATCATAAGCGGTAAAATCAAAAAGAAGGGGACAATGCAGTTCTGGTTCTATTTTTTTCAAAAAGAGGAGGGTGTCAAGGTTTTCATTTGTCGGGATTATGGCATCTGAGTGGCGGGACAATTCGATGAGCCTTTCTGGCCTTTCTGTAATATCAAAGCAAAAATGCCCATCCACACAATTACGTATCAGAGGCTTGCTTTTCCTGTCGACCAGATGTACCTGAACCCCGGATTTCCTGGCAAGATATGCCACTTCGAAGCCCTGCAGTTTGCCTCCAACCAGACATATCGTTTTCATTCTACCTTCCCAGTATCTGATTGAAATCTTCCTGTTTTGCCGGTTCCATCCCCATACTTTGAAGTTTCTCTACGACACTCCATGCATCACGATTGCGTTCTGTCAGTTCTCTGTCATAGTTAACCACACCTTCCAGAGTGGAGCCGGAAGGGATTATGGATGTCACAACGTTTGCTCCTGCATCCAGCCGGTAAACCATACCTTCCATGCCTTCAAGGTCAAGGGATGCAGGGATTAATCTATCCGGGAACATGAGTCTCAGAATCGATATGATTTTTAGTTCTGATTTGCTGCTTCCCGGTTCTCGGCCTTCCAGTGGCGTGCCTTCCTGGGGCACAAATGTCATTACACGGACCATATCGGGGTTTGATTTGCGCAGGCCTTTGAGGGATATGAGGGTTGATTCGGCTTCTGTTTCGATTTCTGTGAGAATTCCGTCTTCGACACAGTAACCAATTTCTTTTGCATCATGGCGGCAGTTTATTCTCTGGTCGTATACCTGGCCTACCCTGAGATTGTTGTATAATTTTTGGTCATAGGTTTCCTGGTACAATGCCAGGAAATTGGCCCCGTTATCATACATCTGCTTGAGAGTATCTTTTCCCACGACTCCGGGGGAGACCATGATAGGCAGGCCCAGTTTGTCCTTAACTTTGCGCACAGCACTGACCAGTCTTTCTGGATGGTCGTGATAATAAGGGTCTTCTCCCATTGTCAGGTCTACCATGTGGACAGGATCATTTTCAAGGGCCTCGCAGACCTTTTCGATCTCATCGGGGGTAAGCCTGTAGCGATGGATATTGTTCTTACAGTTATAGTAGCAAAACGAACACTGATTCTTGCAATATGTTGAAAAATACACAAAACTGTAAAGGAATACCTTATTTCCAAAAAAGTTATCACGGACCATGCGTGCCACATGGAACAACTTCTGCATCTTTTCTTCATCCTCTATGGCCAGCAGGTCTCTTATCTCCTGATCCGTGAGCTGGTATCCTTTACTTATTGAGGATGCAAACTTGTCCAGCTGTTCATTGTCCATGTTTTCAAACAAATTATTCACCTGAGATTGGTTGTAATTCCGTTATAGTATGAAATAGACCTGCTTGAGCGCTTGATGTTTGTGTATTTGTGCTTTACCTTGAGCAATCTCTCAAGTCCCATTCCGGCACCCATCCAGGGTTTGTTCACTCCCCAGTCAAGGTCCTGTGGAATGGGTCCCACAACGGCAGAAGATATTTCCATGTCTGCGTGCATTATGTCAATGGTATCCCCATACACCATGCAATTATCCGCGATTACTTCGTAATCGATGTTAAGATATTTGAGCAGGTCATCGATAATTTTCAGCAGGTTTTCTCTTGTACATCCCGAACCCATCTGGCAGAAATTAACCATTGTAAACTCTTCAAGGTGTTCCTTACCGTCGGATTCTTTTCTGTAACAGGTGCCTATCTCGAATATCTTGAGGGGGTCGGGCATTATGTTATCAAAATTGTGCAGATAGTTGTATAATCCCGGGGCAAGCATGGGTCGCAGGCATGTGTTCTCATCCACCCGGAAGATCTGCTTGTAGAGGGGGTCTTCTTCTGTGATTCCCATTCTTTCAATGAATTTGGCAGGGATCAGTACAGAAGTACGTACTTCCATGAATCCTTTTTCTATCAAAAAGAGTGAAATGTCCCTTTCAAGCTGGGCCAGCTGATGTCTGCGGTCATCCCTATACATCTGACGCAGGTCCTGTTTTCTCTTCTTAGCAAGTTCTGTCTCCAGTTCCTTGAAGGTGGGCAGTTCTTTTATTGAACTAAGGTCGTCTGCAGGGTTAAGCAGCGTTGTAATCCTTTTTTTCTGGGCAGGTGTGTAATCCGGTTTTACAGGCTTTTCTTTTTTTGTCTCTTCTGCAACAGGTGGCATTTCATTTGCCTTGCTGGAAACAGATTTTACCACTGCCGCTTTTGGAGTTTTGCTCTTTTTCGTCTTTGAAGTGGTGACAACACGCGCCTGGCTTCCCCTGCCGAAATCTTTTGTGACAAAACGAGTAATACGCTCATCGGAAAGCTTGCAGTTTTTACATGCTTTGCGATATTTATTGTTGCGTAGCGCCCTTGCAGAGCGACTTCTTCTTGAATTGCGTACTGTAAAGCGGCTTCCACAGTCAGTAGTGATATGAATATGGTTCCTCGACACCTCGAAGTTCTTTACACCATGGAGTAACCCGTTCCTTGAGAGCCACACTCCGTTGGTGTCTATAAGTAAATCTAGTGGTTTCCTTTCCATAGGGGATTGCTCCGGCTATAGGGACGACTTCTGACATCTACATTTGTTGAGGTGTCTAATTTTGCAACATATTCAGACCGTCACTTTCTATTTTTCTGGCGGAAACCCCGGGAATCTAACCCGGCTGAATGGATCTAGAGTCCATTTGATCTACCTGATCAGGTTTCCACAGGATAATCTGCCTTATTTCTTTGAATTTGTATTTAAATTTATGGGTGTGTGATGGGAATAACAGTGCCTAACAATGCCTAATAAATATATGAAGCTCTGCGCCTCATATATACCAAAGACTTCATTCATACCTGAGGGCATCTACTGGT